>JBILPN010000633.1:0-2653 GCA_044373865.1 Luteolibacter sp.
TAACCGATGAAAGGCTGTTTGGATCTGCGGTGGAATACAGCGCGACTTCAATCCGGTTCGCCCCCTTGGAGAAATAGCCCGATGAAATGTTGAACTGCTTGGCCAGACCTCTAGCGGAAAGCCCGGTGGCGGCTCCACTTTGAGTGAAGCCTTCCAAGGACACATTGTAGGTCAAGGCGGGAATTCCATTTACATACAAGACAAAGCCATCGAAATCCCCGAGAGTGGCGCTGAAAACAATACGATCCGGTATTCCGGTCGAGAAATTGAGCGGAGCCACGGACTTCATGCAGACCGCTGGATAGCCTGCCGCGACTTCGGCGCTGGTGTAGCTTTCCGCCTCCACCACGACATCAGTTGGAAGTCCCTGTCCGTCGAGGAGATAAGTCACGGGATTCACGTTTTCCAAGCGGGGGAGTTGTAGCGGAGAACCCGCTTCAGCGTATTGTCCGGCACTGGCTAACATCGCCCCCGGATCACTGACCACAGTCCACGTGTTCGTGCCGGCGGCGGCATCACCGATGCGTGTGGTCATCACTTGGGAATAGATTGCGGGCGCGCTGGCCTCGCCAGTCGTCCAACGCCAGTCGAATTCATAATCCTCCGGTTTGCCCGCGAAATCCCCGCTGTGGCGCAGGGTCACCTGCTCGTCTAGCGGGTTGCTGGATGCGATCACCTTGAGATCCCCGGTATACAGTTGCTCAGCAACCTTGAAAACCTTCACCTGCACAGGGTCTCCCACCGGGGTGAATGCGGTGCCATTGCCAAAAACGATGGTCACATAGCCGGTTCCCTGGCCAGTGGCAGTTAGGGCATAACTGTCCACCGCGGTTTCGGAACTGCTCACCACCGCCAAATCATTTTCCCCGACGAGCCTGTCCTTGGTGTCATCCGGAATATAGTTTCCGAACTTCGCAGGATCCGACTTGAAGGTCTCCACCAAGGTGCCGAGCAGATCGACCGCCGCATGCCACTTGGACTCGTCCGCATCACCCGCAGGGACAAGATCCTTGAGCAGAAGCTCATCTCTAGCAGTGAGCAGGTTCAGATCAAGATAGTCCTCACCCGCAATCTCATCGTGGAAAACGCCGGTGAATACCAGCGTGCCCTTGGGACCACGCAGGGGATCCACAAAGACCCGCTGTTGCAAATGCGGAGGCAAGGTCTGGAAATAGATCTTCCCCTGATAGTTGGATGTCTTGATTGCCGCCGGTATTTCATCAAGACCGACACCAGGAGCATTCAGGGCCGCGGTTTTCTCGCGTGTCGGGTCATGCAAGGTGACGCTGTTTGCATCCAGACCATCCGTTTCATCCAAGGCGAGAGATTGCTGATAGATCACTTCCGCACTTGTCTGGCCCCGGACTTGGGGCAGGCCGAACTTCGGCAAGGTCAGCGTTTCACCCACCTGCAATTCCGCCACGTTGTCGGGCCATTGCGGGTGATAGTGAATTGCCAGCGGCTCGTCCACATCGCCCACATCGATGGCGTTGAAATCCAATTTCTTGCCCGTGCGATTCGCGCCACGAAGGAACGGAAGGATCGTCCCTGGAGCAGGCTGCGTGGTCGCCTGAGGCACATGGAAGCCCGCCTGACTGACGTAATAAAGCCTCATTTCTAGGGTTGGAGAGGCACCTGCATGAGGCCCGCGATGGATCCACGTAAAACCCTTGCGATCCTTGAACGTGAAACCTTCATAGGCGGATTCAGATTCCAGCGCGGCGTTAGGCGGCAGATCTCCGCCGACGATTTCGATGTTCTTCGCGGTCCGAGCTGCCCCAGTCCCAACCATTGGCAAGGGCAGCAATGGCAGCGGATACGGTGTGACCAGCAGACTGCCCGCCACCGCTGGATAGTCGAAGTCATGGGTGGCATCAGAACGCAGAACACGGTAGGCGCGGATGGCAGGGCGTTGATCCACCGCGCTGGTATAGGCGACAAGCACGAATGGCTCGGAAGTGTAGTCACTTCCCGAAATCATGTTGAGATCATCCCGCAAAGCGTATGGCTTGCCGCCGACCATGATGGCGTGCTCCTCGTTCGGGTTGAAACCGGGTTTCGCTGGATCGTTCTGGAAATAGATACTGCCCGCGGATTCGTCTCCGGGAACGGCCTGCGTGCGCGCGCCCTGCGCGATGACAATCTGCGGTGCGTCGAGTGGATAACTCACGGTATAGCGCCCAATTTTCCCGGGAATGTATAAATCTTTGAACGATGCACTGGGCGGGACGATTTTTTTGAACCAGCGGACCGTTAGCACACGATCACTCGGCATTGCGTTTACTGGAATGATGGCACCGCCATTCGCAGCCGCCACTCCTGAGACGAACGGGTTCACGTAAGCCGCCTGATGGAAGCCGGAACCTCCGGACACAAAGCCCGCGATCTCGTGTCCGGCAGGTGGGACCAGACGTTCACCGACGGTCGCGGCGGCATCGATTCGTGCGCTTCCATCGGACTCGACCGTATAAGTTAGGCTATTGGTGCCATTCGGGAGGTTTTGTGAAATCACGAAGCGTGTCCCATCAATGATCCTTACGATACTGGCAGTCCCGGTGATGCCCCCGCCGGTCACGATCATGCCGACTTCGAGCCCGGATGTCGTGGGAACGGTGACGGTGGTGACGCCAGCGATGGTTTGGCTCGTGGAGGA
>JBILPN010000087.1:0-9345 GCA_044373865.1 Luteolibacter sp.
CGTGATTCGGAACCACGCCAAGTTGAAATTGGCCTTGGGAGATGCATGGTTGTGCATTCACGGGCAATACACATCGCGCTGTCGTGAGCGGGGAGAGCGTTTGGCTGCGATGAAATTGCCGGAGGAGCTGCAGGCATTGAGAGCTTGGCACGCGGAGGGCGTGGCGTTTAAATTTCGGCCTTTTAGCGATGGAGTCACGTGGGATGAGTTGGAGGCGGAGGCCGAGCGCTTGATTCAGGCTTGGGCGACGCTTTACCTGATGGCAGAAGGGAAGCGGATGCTGCGGAGTTATGAAAATTTCGCTCAGTATTTGGACGAGTCGCGCCTGATTGCAGGCTCCTCTGCGTTTCGAAATCTCGCCTTGGCGGCGAGAGACCGGTGCAAGCGTGGCGGGAATTTGCGGCCGGTCTTGGACTATCCGCGCAGTGGACTGATGCGCGCCCTGCCCTGCTTGTTAGGCTTGACCGCAGGTGGGGTGAGTGAGGCGAGCCGTTTTTTACCAGAGCCGAAAGAGGACCCAAAGAAGACGGCTTCTTGGGAAACTGTCTATGCAAAGTGGTGGGCTTATTACGCATGATCCGATGAAGCGCTTACTGATTTTCCTTCCCTACGTGCCCTATCCGCTGATGCGGGGGACCTTTCAGCGTGTGTATCATTTGGCGGAAGCCTTGGGGGGGCGATTTGAGGTCGATTTATTCTGTCTATCTTCCGAAGCGGGGGATGCCGCCCATTTGGAGCGCTTTCAGGGGTTTTGCAATCGAGTGCATTTCCAGCCATTTCAGCATGCTCCGTGGCCACCATTTTTGACGGATCGGATTTGGAATCCATTGCCGGTATCCGTGAGGCATTGGTGGTCGGATGAGGTGTTAGATTCTTTCAGGGGATTCACCGCAGGACATGATTACGAGGTGGTGAATTTCTGTGATCTCGTGCTGTGGCCGTATATCAAAGAGGTGTTTCCGAGGCATCCGCGGCGGGTGATGGATCGCAGTCGGGTGGATTGGATGTATCAGACTGAGGTCTTGGCAACCTTAAAGCAGGGCTGGGTAGGCAAATGGATGGCGCGTGAGAATCTTTTTAAAATTGCGAAGCTGGAACGTGAGGTGCGACGAGAGCTTGCATTGAGTGTGGTCTGTGGTCCGGATGACCAAACGTTTCTGGAGAGCAAATTGGGGGCGAGTGAGAAGGTGTTTGTATTGCCGAATGGTGCAAATGTTGGTTTTTTCAATGCGGATGAGTGGTTGCCAGCGCCGACGGAAAAGCCGACAGCTTTGTTTTGCGGGGCCTTGGATTACACACCTAACACGGATGGTTTGAAGTGGTATTTTGAGACGATTCATCCTTTGGTTTTGGCGAAGTGTCCGGAGTTTCGGGTGATTTTGGTTGGCAAGAATCCCACGCCTGAAGTGAAGCGGTATGCGGATTTGGAAAGTGTGGACTTTGAGGGTGAAGTTCCGGATGTGCGGCCATACTATCAGAAAGCGTGGATGCAAATGGTTCCATTGAGGATTGGTGGAGGGACCCGTCTAAAAATTGCGGAAGGCTTGTCGATGGCCAATCCGGTGGTGTCCACCGCTTTGGGGGCGCAGGGCTTGGAGCTTGAGCATGACAAGCATTTGTTGCTTGGCGATACGCCAGAAGATTTCGCCGGGGCGATGTTGCGCTACGCGTCTGATCCCGAGCTGCGGCGAGGGCAGGGAGCTGCGGGACGGGCAAGAATTCTCGAACTTTACACCTGGGGCGCGCTTGGTGGCCGTCTAGCAACACGCTTGGAGCAATTGAAATCCGTCGATCCATGAAGGCCATGACACAAGAACCCGCGATGACCGTCCTGCTAGGTCTGCCGTTTCACGATTTAACCCTTGCTGAGACTTTGGATTATTGTCGGGAAGCGATGGCTGGCGATGAGAGCCGCTATTTGGTGACGGCGAATGTCGATTTCACCACCCAGGCGTATGAAGATGAGGATTTGAAGAAGATTGTGTTTTTTGCGGATCGTGTGGTTTGCGACGGGATGCCGTTGGTTTGGTTGTCCAAGTGGTTTGGTTATCCCTTGCGTGAGCGGGTTGCGGGTTCCGACATGGTGCCGCGCTTGCTAGAAATTTGTGCGGAGACCAAGCGGTCAGTTTACTTTTTCGGGAGTGATTTGGATACCTTGGAGGAGGCGAAGGGAATTGTTGAGGCGCGTTATCCGGGTCTGAAAATTGCGGGCATGGATTCGCCGCCGGTGGGAGCGGTGATTGAGTGGGACAATGAGAGCTTGTGTGAGAGAATGCGTGTGAGCGGAGCGAGTTTGCTCTTGGCCTGTTTGGGATGTCCCAAGCAGGAGCGTTGGATTTTCGCGCATCATCGTGAGGCTGGAATTCCGTTGAGCATTGGAGTCGGTGCCAGTTTGGATTTTATCACCGGCAAGCAAAAGCGAGCGCCGCTGTGGATGCAGAGTTCTGGTTTGGAGTGGTTATGGCGCATGTCGAGCAGTCCCTCGCGCTTGGTTGCGAGGTATCGCAAGGACTTGGTGTTCTTGGTCAAAGCCTCGCTGAGGCAAGCACGCTCGCAGTTGAGGCGGGAGAAGATCGAGCAATTGGCCACGCCAACTCTGTCGAGCATTGAGGAGCGGACGCTTGCGGTGACGCGCATTGAGTGGGTGGGGGAGTTGCGGCAGGCGGGTTTGGTTGGAGCGGCGGTGCCGGCGTTGATTGAGTCGCCGGTTCTGCTGGATGCGTCGCAGGTGAGTTTTATGGACAGCTCCGGACTGGGTAGAATCGCCCAGTTGGTGAGGAATTGCCGGCTTGCCAAGCAAGAGCTGATTGTGGTTAGCCCGTCTGTGGCATTTCTGAAAGCGGTGTCTGCCGCGCAAATGGGCACATTGTTGACGATGGTGGATTCCGACGAGGAAGCCGTCGCGCGGGTATCCGGGCCGATTGGCCGAGGGGTGGTGTGCGAGGTTGCGGATCAGGATGGGGTGGTTTGGGTGTCTTTCAGTCGAGCGCTTGATGCCCTGTATCATGATGAAATGATGTCGGTGTTTGATGCGGTGCTTGCCGAGCGAGGTGAGTCGATGTCGTTGGTGGTGGATTTGCGCGAGGTTGGATTCATTGACAGTCGTGCGGTGGGTGGTTTGATCCGAGTTTGGAAGTTGATGAAGGCGCGGGGTGGTGGGATGTATCTAGCAGGAGCGAATGCGGCCGTGAGTGAGATCATCGCCTTGCTGCGCTTGGATAAAATTTTGACGCCGTGGAAAGGGCCATTGCCCGAGTGAGAGTTCTACTATCAGCAGGCATGATCCAAGGTGGGCGCTCGGGTGTTGGGCGCTATGTGATTTCGTTGGCCGAGGCGTTGGTGCGTGAGCATCCTGGGCTTGATTTATTCATTGCTGGCTTGGATCAAGATCGGGAATGGTTTCCGTGGGTGCGAGAGGAGCGTTGGGTATCGATTCCCGCGGCAGCTGCTGGAGGTTTGAAAAACTTGCTTTGGCATCAGTGCGCATTGAATCGACTTCTCGTGGAGCATCGGATCGATTTGCTGCATATCCCGAGCTATCGGCGGATGTTGTGGAAGAGTTGCGTCCCGCAGGTTGCGACGATCCATGATTGCGCGCCGTTTATTTTGAGGGAGAAGTATGATTTTGCGCGAGGTTTTTTTGGGAGAATGATTGTTCCGAGGATCGCGCGGCGTGTGGAGCGAGTGATCGCGGTGAGTGAGACAACTGGTGCGGATGTGGTGCGTTGGATGCGAGTTCCGCAGGCGCGGGTGACGGTGATTCCGAATGGGATTGATCATGAAATGTTTCGCGTGCCGGAGGGGGGAGCGCTTGAAGAGTTTCGGCAGCGAAAGAATTTGCGGCGGCCATTTTTCTTGTATGTTGCAAGGTTGGAGCATCCCGCGAAGAACCACGTGCGCTTGATTCGTGCGTTTGAGATCTTGGTGGAGGGTGGGAAATTTGATGGAGACTTGATCCTACCTGGTGCTCCGTGGCATGGCTCTGAGGTGGTCGAGCAGGCGCTTGCCAACAGCCCCTTGCGGGATCGGATTCGGTTGGAGGGATTTGTCGAAAATGCCGATTTGCCCTTGTGGTATGCAGCGGCGGAGGCCTTGGTTTTCCCGTCCTTGATGGAGGGATTCGGGCTTCCATTGTTGGAGTCGCAGGCTTGTGGCACGCGGATTGCCTGTGCGGATGCGACCAGTCTGCCAGAGGTTGCCGGGCCTGCGGGAATTTTGTTTGATGGATATGATTCAAATTCCATTGCCGCGACGATGGCGGCGCTTGCGGGGATGGATGAAAGCGAGAGGAGCTTGCGCGAGCGGCAGGGAATCGAGTGGGCGGGGCGCTTTACGTGGTCGGCGCATGCAGCGGAAGCGGTGCAGGTTTACGGCGAGGTTCTGCGAGGGGAGAAATTGCTAGCCTGATCATCACCTATGGAAGAATGGCAACGTCGATTTTGGAGGACCACCGTCAGCGGCTACTTGGGAGTGGTGGTTCGGATTCTGTTGGGGCTGATTTTGTTTCGGACCATGTTCCAGCAGTTTTCTGAAACTCAGTTCGGGTTTTGGACCTTGTTGTGGTCCTTGTTTGGATATGGAATTCTGTTGGATTTTGGTTTTGGTTTTACTGCGCAGAAAGCGGTGGCGGAGAAGGTGGCCACGGGAGACATGGAGGGATTGAGCCGTTTATTGGCCACGATTTTTTGGACCTTCATCGGGATGGCGTTGGGCTTGTTGGTGTTATTCTTGAGCCTGCGCGAGCCGTTCATGCTTCGGATGGGTGTTTTGCCCGAGGATCAAGTTGAATTTGGCAGGGCCTACTCCGTGTTTTTCGTCGGCTTGGCAGTGATGTTTCCACTGGGATTGTTTCCGGAGATTTTGAGGGGCTTGCAGCGGATTGACTTGGCGAATTGGACCTTCAGTGTGACCACGGTCATCAACTTTGTGCTCTTGTATTGGGGCTTGCATGCCGAGTGGAGCATGGCGTCGTTGATGGCGGTGAGTGTGATGACCAGCATCTTGCCCAATACGGTTGCGGCCGTTTTTGCGCTGCGGCGATTGCCAGGAGTTTCCTTTGCGCCCAAGTGGTTCGATTGGCGTTCCGTCAAGGTTCAGATGGCATTCTCGCTCACTGCGTATTTGATTACTTTTAGCAATATGCTGATGTCGAAGAGTGATCAGTTGGTGATTTCCGTCACCTTGGGAGTCGCGGCGGTCGCGATCTATCAAGCAGGATTCAAGATGGGAGAGATGTTGAACATGTTCAGTGTTCAGTTGCAGCAAGTCTTGTCGCCAGCGGCAGCGGCGATGCATGCACGAGGGGATGATTCCGGGTTGCGGAATTTGTTGTTGCGGAGTTCCAAATTGAGTTTTCTGATGGTGACGCCGGCTTATCTGTTATCTGCCGTTTATTTGGAGCCTTTGATTCACCTGCTGACAGGGATGGAAAAAGTGCCGCGTGAGACGTGGTGGATTGGGCAAGCCTTGTTGTTGGCGATTTACAGTTCTCAGATTACCAACAGTTGCGCCAAGAGGGTTTTAATGATGTGCGGGGAGGAGAAGCGCTTGTTGCGGATTTCCGTGGTGGAAGCGCTTGCAAATGTGATCTTGAGCGTGGTTTTGGCGGTAAAGATGGGAGTTCTTGGAGTGGCCTTGGGGACCTTGATTCCGACGGTGTTGGTTGGTTGGTTTTGGGTGGTTCCGGTGACGGTGTGGAAGTTGAAATTGTCCTTGTGGAGTTATTTTCATTATCATCAGGAGGGCACGCGTAAGCCACTATTGGTCTTTGCCTCGTTGTTGGGTGCGCTTGCGTGGTGGTTGCCAGCGGCAGGAGACAGTGGATTCATTGAGTTGGGTTGGCGTGCCATGGTTTGCATGGTTCCTCTGTTATTTTTAGGGCGGCATGTGTTGCGCGGGATTTCACGGCCGGAGGGTTCAGATGGATAGGAAAGGTGCATTATGAAAAAACTACGAGTGCTTATCATTGCAGAGGCGGCCAACCCTGAATTGACCAGTGTTGCGTTGATCGGACATTCCCTCAGTCAGGCGTTGGGGCAGGTTTGCGACGCGCATTTAGTGACTGAGAGTCGGAACCATGATTCGCTGGTCAAATCCGGAGTTTCTTTGGATTTTTTCACTTCGATCACCAATCCAGCGCAGCGGATCGCATTTCGGATTGCGAAGGTATTGAGAGGGGGGAGCAGCGTGGGGTGGACGATTCATTCGGCGCTGACCACCTTGGCCTATCCACTTTTTGAGAGGAAAGTCTGGCAGCATTTCTCGGCTCGGTTGGAGCGTGGGGAATTTGACTTGGTGCATCGGGTGACACCGCTGAGTCCGACTACGCCGAGTTATTTGGCGCGGAGGTTGCGGAAGATTGGGGTTCCCTTGATTTTGGGGCCCTTGAACGGAGGGATTCCTTGGCCAGCAGGTTTTGATCACGTGCGCAAGGCCGAGCGCGAGTGGTTGGGGTATTTTCGCGATCTCTATCGAATTTTGCCGGGCTTGCGAGCGACGCGTGTTTGTGCGTCTGCCTTGGTTTTAGCCTCGCGGCACACCTATCGCGAAGTGACAGCGGGAGAGGTGGGGTTGGAGAACAAGGCAATTTGGTTGCCGGAGAATGCGATAGACCCGGCACGATTTCCCGAGGTCGATCGTGCGCCCTTGCCCATGGAACCGGGAGCGCCGCTGCGGGTGGCATTTTTGGGACGTTTGGTGCCGTATAAAGGCGCGGATTTGCTGTTAGAGGCCGCCTTGCCTTTGTTGCGGAGTGGACAAATTGTTTTAGAAATCATTGGAGACGGCCCGCAATTGCCGGAGCTTCGTGCGAGTGTTGCGCGTGAGGGCGTGGTGGACCGGGTGGAGTTTCCGGGTTGGGTTGCGCATGAACGGGTGCGTGAGCACTTGAGCCGGGCGCAGGTTTTCGCGTTTCCGAGTGTGCGGGAATTCGGCGGGGGAGTTGTGCTGGAGGCGATGGCACTGGGTTTGGTGCCGGTCGTTCTCGATTATGGAGGGCCGGCAGAGTTGATTCCGGCAGGGTGTGGCAAGGTGGTTCCGATGGGTGGGCGGGATGAAATTGTCAGATCCGTCCGAGATGCCTTGCTGGAGTTGCTTCAAAGTCCGGCAGAGCTTCACGCTGCGGGCCTACGCGCGCAGAAGCATGTGCGCGACCATTTCACCTGGGAGGCGAAGGCCCGGCAATTGTTGGCGGTCTATCACTGGACCTTGGATGGAAATCCACTGCCCAAACCAGATTTGGGCTTGGAGTGAGAGCCGCTCATGAGACGATCACGAGAGCGTCTTGTTCCTTTGAAATCCGCGAAAGGAGTTCCGCGATGGTTGCGACATGGCCTGGTAGGCAGAGCGTTGGGCGGATTTCGGCGAGGGGTTGCAGCACGAAGCGCCGTTCGGCAAGACGCGGGTGTGGCAGGATCAGATCCTTCGCATTGAGTATTTCTTCGCCGAAGTAAAGGAGGTCAATGTCAATGATTCGGGGGGCGTTGCGCTCAGGTTTTGCTTGGCGCCCGAGCTTTTTTTCAAGCGCTTGAGTGAGCGCAAGAAGTTCATTCGGTGCGCCATCGAAGCTGATTTCAGTGACCGAGTTGAAAAAAAGTGGAGAGCCGGGAGGGCAGAGAAGTGGCTCCGTTTGATAGGTTGAAGCGTGTAGAACAGGTTCTGCGGGGCTGGCAATTTCCTGCAAGGCACCTCGCGCCGCCTGGATGTTGGCGAGGCGTTGTCCGAGATTTGAGCCGAGGGCGATGCCGACGCGTGGCATGGCTTAGTCTTCTAGGTTGATCATGCGGCTGATGCCGTAGTTTTCCTGCACACGTTTGTTCGCATCCGCAACCATCGCGGAGGGCACGATCACCGGGCGACTGGCTCCAAATAGCTCGATGACATGGAATTCTGGGACTTCGTTCGGGTGGAGCAGTTGGTGGGCGTGGCGGAGGTCACTGACCTCCACACCATTGATTTTGTGGACCACAAAGCCAGCGAAGTCGCCAAGTTGGCTGGTGACCGGATCGCTCTCGACGCGAGTGAGGACGACGATGTCTTGGTGTTTTTCAAACAGGCCTTTTGGAACATAGTCCGTGTAGAGGCGGCGGACTGTCACATCATCAAACTTGGAGGCCGCGAAGAGATTGGTGTCGAGGGGCTGGAACACCAAACCTGCGAAAACCATGTAGCGCGGGGATTTTTCATACTCGATTGCATACATGCGCGACCAGTGAAGCGGCTTGAGCGTGACATCCACGTCATTCCATGTGCCGTCGCGAAGATAACGGACTGCAACTTGGTCTCCGGCGAATTTTCGTTCCACGATTTCGTTTAAATTCACCTTTTCGCCGTCGATGTTGACCATTCCTGCGCTGTCCACGGGTTTGCCGTCGAGGGATAGGAGAATATCGCCTGGTTTGAGCACTCCGTCGCTTGAGCTGGTGGGCACCACGTTCGTGATCAGCACGCCTTTGTTGTCGTCAGGGAGGCCGATGGCCTTGCGCATCGCGGGGTTGTGGAGGGGGAACTCGCTGATTCCGAGGTCTGCGTAATGATCGTATTTTCCATCCTCGATGTCTTTGAGGAAGCGCCGGATGACAGGGGTGGGGATGACATATCCTGTATTGTCTGCTTGGCGGAGGCCTTGGAATGCGACGCCGACGACTTTGTTGTCCTGGACGACAGGGCCGCCCGAGTTCCCGGGATTGATCGCCGCGTCGATCTGGACGACCAAGTGAGAGTCCGCGCGAGAGTGCGAGTAGGGTTGGAAATCGATGCGTGAGACGACGCCGCGTGTGACCGAGAGGCGCTCGCCGCCGATTGGGTAGCCGATGACTCGCACCTGAGACTCCAGGGGGGGGACGTCGCCGAACTCGAAGCTTGGGAAACTTTCAAAATCCTTGAAATTTTCCACCGAGAGCAAAGCGAGGTCGCAATCGTGGGCGATGAAGTCCACCTTTGCCGGGTATTTTTGTGGGCTGCCATGGACCGTGACCAGCACGCGGCGGGCGTTTGAGACGACGTGCGCGTTGGTGAGGATTTGGTTTTTGCCGATGATGAAACCGGTTCCGATGCCACCGCCGAAGCGTCCCGAGTTCCAAGGGGTTTGGTAGTCAGGGACTTGGGTTGCGGCTTCGATTCTGAGAACCGATTGATAAATGGCCGAAGGAGCTGAGAGCTTCTGGGCGTGAAGCGAGTTCGCAGCGCAGGCTAGCAGGAAAATGGGGAAAATCAGGCGGCTCATGGACTTGCGCGGATCTTAGGTGCGAGAGAGCGGGCCGCAAATGAAATCTGGAGTGTTTGGCGAGATGTCGTTGTTCCGGGAATGGGGCAAAGTGTGTCGGCGATATGTTCGGGCGGGGGAGG
>JBILPN010000088.1:0-9307 GCA_044373865.1 Luteolibacter sp.
ACCGGGGCTGGGCGGGAGGATCCTCTGCGACGCCAAGGCCGCATCATAGATTCCCGGCGTGGAGGCTTGGAACACCCGCCCCAAATCCGGCATCCCTGCGCCCAGCGCGCGGTCGGTGCCGGCATCTCCTCCATCATTGAGATACGAAAATAACAAATCTGCGGCCTGCTGCGCCGTCAATTTCGCCGCTCCCGGGCGGCTCATGATCGCGGCGATCGCGCCCGTCACGATCGGGCTGCTGAACGAGGTGCCATTCACCGTCGCCGCCTGATCGCCCGGCCAAGCAGCGTTGACCCCGAAGCCCGGCGCGGCGATTGCGATTTGGCTGCCAGTGTTTGAAAAGTCCAAATGATTGCCGAGGGCATCCACTGCGCCCACCGCTAGAACTCCTTGGCTGGCAGCAGGATACGTCACGCGGTCGAGTCCATTGTTGCCTGCCGCCGCGATGATCCATGCGCCGGCGCTGCGAGCATATTCGATGGCACTGCGCACCAAGGCGCTGTCGCCGAAACTTCCCATGGAAATGTTAATCAACTGTGCGCCGGAATCCACCGCCGCGACGATGCCGCGGGCGAGCAGAAAGCTATCCGATTGGCCAAGATCGTTGGCGATGCGGATCGAAATGATATCCGCGCCGGGAGCCACACCCGGCGTGAGCGAACCGCGGCCGATGATGACCGAGGCGACCGCCGTGCCATGCCCGTTCTGGAGCGAAAGGTCAGTGGGGAGCTCCACCAAGTTCATGCTGGAAATCGCGCTGCCAAACGCCGGATGCGCCGCCACCCCGGTGTCGAGCACCGCGATTTTCACGCCGCTGCCCCAAGCCGAATGGTCGCCCTCGATGCCAAGCCACTCCAGCAAGCCAGCGCCGAGCGGAACCGCGCCCGCTTGGGCAGAACCGTCACCCGGCGAGGGAATGTCCACCGGAAAAATCAGCGATGATTCCTCGTCTCCATCCAAAAGCCCGGCCAAGTCATCCGGATTCAAGAACCCGACACGCAGCGCGTTCAGGGCATCCAGCCGGCCCAACAGGCGGATTGAGTCCCCTGCCCTCGCCAAAAAGCGCTGCATTGCGGCCGCGTCTTTGAACACCAAAACACGCTGCCCCGGCAAAGCCCCCGCACGCGTCGCCTCCTCATCACCGCGGAATCCTGCCGGGCGCTCTTCCTTGCGAAAACGAACCGCCGGTTCATCCACCACGACCTTGCGTGCGACCGGCGTTGATTTCCCCCCGCTGACTTCGCGTGGCGGCGCTTCCGGCATCGCCGTGCCCGCCAACCAATAGCCCAAGAGCCCGACGGCACAAAAGCCAAGGATCAAGCCGTATTTACCGGGAAATCTCACACGGGAAAGGAACCCCACACGGTGGAAATTCATAGGAAAAAATTCACATTCCGGACAAACAGAAAGTTTCCCCCTAGTGCCTCTCGGTGGGATCACTCAGCGCACAATCCACGGTGGCGTATCGCCATAGCAGTTGACGGTTGGCTGATTGGTCTTCGGGTGAATGAAGCCAATCGCGAGATCTCGCTTGTCCGTGCCTGTGAACCAACGGGTCTGATTCACCGCACGCCACCCGCCGGGACCGGCAGCGTCTGCGATGGAGATCACCACGGAAACTTGCCCACGCTCGTTCGCCTTCCGCGCCATCGGGATGTTTTCCACCTTCCCCGGCGCGACGGCCTTCAAATGCTCGCCGATCGACAAGCGCAGCGCCACGTTCGAGAGATTCACCGCCATGGTGGATCCCATCGGGAAGGCCTTCTCGGAGTCATCGATGACGAAGCAACGGTAGGGCGAAACCTGAGGGTCTCCCGGGATGAAAATCGCCAATTGCCGCGTCCCCGGAGCCGCCTTGGCGGTGGCGATGGTCCGGTATTTCGGCTTGCCGCCCTCCTCGCCGTCTTGCACGGAAAAGGTGAGCATCCCATCGGTCGCAAACGTGCTCACCTCATCGGAGATCGAGCTGGTGTAGAGATTGAACTCGGTGGGCTTGCCGCCGTCCTCGCCGCCGCTCATGGCGAGGAGTTTTTTCAAATCGCCGACATGCTGGAAGCAAATGGCCCGGAGTTTCACCGCCCGCACTTGCTGGGCGCTGAGCTGTGGCATGGCGCAGAATAGCGCGGCACTGAGGGTCAGGAGGAATTTCATAGAGTTCTTAAATGCACAACGGCGCGACAACTTGATCAAATTTCGGTCGCACTCAACCAGCGGAAAGAAACCACCGAGAATCTCCGGCCGAAGCGTTGGTTGACTTCGCTGAGGTCGGTGATCTTGCGACCATTCGTCAAAATGGCGGCTTGCACCTTTTCCGGCGCATCCGTGGGGTCCACGAAGCTTGGAATCCGCTGGATCGTCGCCTCGCACCATGCGCGGGCGGTGACCCGCGTGCCGTCCCGCGCCGCGCCATACGAGCGGATCACGAAGGTGTCGGAACGGACGGTGACAGCGGCCCCAATCGCAGACAGCAAGTCGCCTTGAGTGAGGATGGCAGATGCGCCTTCCTCGGTGTTGCCTGCGGCGGCCTTCGGATTCGCGTAGCCAAATGAGCTCGCCTCCTCCTCGGTGATGATGCGATTGACCGGCCCCATCGGGATTTTATTGATGTCAGACTTGCGGATCGCCTCCTCCAGCGCACCTCGCGCAGCCATGTCATCCGAAGCAGACCCAAGGCGGCGGTTCACGAACTCCGCCATGGACAGGAAGGGGCCGCGTGCCCGGACCTCTTGGACGATGGACTGGGCAAGCGTGTCAATTTCTTGGGTGGAAAGCTCACGATACCCGGACCAGCGGAGTTGGTTGTCCGCACTGTTTGAGGCGTTGACGGAACCTGAGATCGGCCGATTCACCCGGGGAAATGCCGCTGCGCCTGCTTTTGTCCACTTCTCAGTGTAGTTCACCGGGCTCCCGGATGGATCGGTGATGACGGCAGGGCCCAAAACGGGGATTTCCAAGCCACGAAGCGAGGAGAGCACGGCCTTCCAAGCGTTGACCGAGGTTGAGTTCACATTGAAGCCACCTTTCACGCCCATGAGCGAGGCGGAATCCGCCCAACCGGTGTTGGAAGTGGTGAGCGCCACGGCGGCCTTGGAATCCATTTGGGTGAGCAGTGGAGTCTGGCGCGGATTGAGCGGCAGCGGCTTGCCAGCAAAGACGAGGCCCGCGTCACTCGCGTTCCGAACGCCGGAGAAGTAGAAGCCATCCCACAAGGTTTGGTTGGCCAGCCATGCGGAATCCACCACTTCATAGCCGAAACTGCTGGTGGAGCGTGCGCGGTCCGGCGCGACCACGGGGGAGGCCAGCGACTCGCCGACGGTGTGCTGGATGAGTGGCAAGTGACCGCTGCTCGTCAAGTTGGCGTGCCTGAGGTCCGCAAGGTTCATGAGCGGGCTTTGCGGCAAGTTTTGGGTGACGTAATGGATCGCGCCAGACCCACGCGTGGTCCCGGAGAAGTAGAAGGCGCGGTTGACGTCGTCCGCATCAATCGAGCCAACCGTGTTGGCACCGCTGACGGTGACGGGCAGGAGCGACATTTCCAACGGCAACAAGGCAGGGTGGCTCCGGGTGGCATCCATCTGCAAGACGTGGTGGACGAACGAGGAGGTCCGGCCCGGTTTGCCTGGATAGAGGGAATCGTTCGCGGTTCGCGCGCCAATGGTGAAAATCGCAAACTGCTTGGGCGCTGACCCCCAATTTTTGAGTTGGACGTTTTCAGCGTTTGGCAAGTTCAGCTCGGAGACGGTGAAGTCACGCTCGCGCCGGAATGGGTAGGTGATCTTGCCAATCGTCGTGTGATTTCCATTGGCGAGAATTTCATCCAACTTCGCTTGGGTGCCATAGCGGAATTCATAGATTCCGAGGGCGGTGTTGGCGCGGTTGCCAACGGTGGCGTTGAAATCGACGGAAAATTTACCCCCGCTTTTTCCCGGCATGAGCGGGCTGACCTCAACATTGACCGTGTCCGTCGGGCGGACGCCGAAGACACCGAGGTTCTTGTTATCCGTCGTCCTCTCGCCAATCGCAGGCCTCAACCAATCGACGATGTAACCGGCGCGATAGTCCCAGCCTGCGCCGGCGAAGACGTTTTTGGCGGTTTTGCTGTTCGCCAGGCTATCGTTGGCGCTCCAGAGGTAGTTGGTCATGCTGCCCCAGGTGCCGGTGCTTGGCTGGCTGGAGCCGAAGACGCGGGCCTCGCCCGGATAGAGGGTGATGAGGGTGTCTGCGGCAGACGCCTCGCGGTTGCTCGCGGTGCAGGAAAACGGGTCTTCCCAATCGCTATTTTCTGACAGGATGTGGAAGCTGCTCAACAAGGTGGGCTTGTTGGTTTGCGCTTGGCCGTTGCGGAAAAATTTGAAGGCCACCGGGATGTTGCGGAAGGTGACGTTCAAGTTTCTGAACTGAATCGGCTTGGAATACGGATTATAAACCGTCACCACCGGGGTGTAGATGAGGTAGACCATGCTGGTCCGCAGATTGTCGCCGGTCGCGTTTAAAATGCTCTGCTTCCAGTTTCCGTGTGCCTCGCGGGAAACCAAGGAGAAGGCGACGGAAACGCGGGTCACAACCGGTGCCAGCAAGGTGCCATCGACCGCCGTCAGGTTGGGCGTCGTGCCGGTGTAGGGCGTGTAGCGGTTCGGCACGGCGGTTTGCAGGATGGCTCCAGCTTTTTTATAAACTTGGTAGAATCCAGCGAGCGTCGAGAACAAGGGGTCGGAAGCGGTGAGCTTGGATTTGGTGTTGGAGTAAACAAAGCGGCCCACGAGATCGCTCGGCAGCGCGCTTTGCTCAAAAGCGCGGGTGAGGTCGGCTTTGATGCCGCCGTCCGCAACGTTGACCGGGAGGCTGACCGAGGATGCGGTGAGGTCGTGCAGGCTGGGACGCAGTTCGGCACGCTTGCCAAGGTGGACCTCGGCTTGCTCAAGGCTGGTGACTTTGGTTCCAGTGCTGGAATCCATCGGCAAGCCGGAAAGATTTTCCCCAATCGCCTCGACCTGTGGCCGCGCGGGCGCGCGCAGTCTTGAGTATCGCTCGTCGAGATTGGTGATGGACGCTTCTGTCGCAAGATTGACGCGCGCCTTGGCTCCCTCATCCAAAACCGTCCATGCATACTCGCCTTTGGTGGTCAAGCGGACCGGGGTAAGGTGCGCCCCACGCTGGGAGACCGTGCCGTTTTGGCGCTCCGAAACGAGGGTGACATGGGCGGGACTGGACGACGCCACACCCGGCGGTGTGCTCGGACCCGCCGGGCTGGCTGGGTTCCCGGAGGCGAGCCAGGTGATGAACTCGCCATCCGCTTGGTCAGGCGTGGTTTGGACAGTAGTTTTCCGCGCAACATAATCGTTGCCGCCCGCTGGATCGGGTTTCCAGGACTCCCAAACCCCGGTGATCGCCGGGCTAGCGCTGGCGGCCAGCAAATTCGCCGGTGCCGTGACGCGTTGATCCGGACCAGCCGTGCGCTGAAGTTCACCCAGCGCCATCATCATCGCCAAGCGCGCATTGCTTCGCGCCGTCGCCATCGACTCCGTCTGCGCGGACGCACGGAGCGAAATGCTGGAGAGCGTGAGCAAGCCCACCGCAATCACAGTCAGCAGAATCATCAAGGTGAGCGTCACAATCAATGCGAAGCCCCGGGACACTTTGCCTGTGGTTTTTTTCATTTTACTTGGGTTTTGGGTTTCATGAAAAACAAATCCTATTTGTCACGCATGGGAGGCGCGCTTTTCAGCAGCACCCGCCCAGTCGCAACAGCAAGACCAGTGTCGGCCATGTATTTACAAGATACAACTACCCTAAAGGGGGGAATGTCAAGCCCCCCAGCATGGACGGCGGACAGAAATTCTCCGTCGAATGCCGTCGGTGATTTGAGGTGGAAAATTCGTCGAACTCGGTGCATCAATGGTTGCCATGCCCCACTCGACTGCCCCTGCCACACCGATTTCTCCGCCCAACAAGGACCGCGCGGGTCGCATTTTTCTGGGGATGATCGGCCTGTCGCTGGTGCTCATTGGCGGGCTGTTCGTCTGGCTGATGGCGCGAAGTTTCCTCCGCGCTTACGAGATGCGCAATTGGCCGGAAGTCCCCTGCGTGATCCTTTCTTCCGAGATGGAGGAACGCCGGAATGACCCGAACTCCCCGGTCGAATTCCGCCAAAGCGTGAGTTTCGCCTACACGTGGGAGGGGGTCGGCCACACGGGAGACCGCATCACGCTGCGTGGCAACCCATGGTCATCGAAGCCAAATCTCATCGAAAAACGCGCCGCAGAATGGCCGCTTGGGAAAAAAACAACCTGCCGCGTGGACCCGCGCAACCCGGATTTCGCCGTCCTGAAACCGGACTCGCTCGCACCGGGGTATTCGATCTGGTTTCCCTCGCTCTTCGTCGTCGGCGGCTGCGTCATCGCCACTCGCGCGGCATTTCCAGGCTCGAAAAAGCAGGTGAAAAATTAGCCAAGGCTAATTTTTTCAGTTGCGCATGATCTAAGACGGTTTTAAGGGTGGACCGATGAAATTTTTCGCAGCCTTGTTGCTCCCCGCAGTGTTGCTGGCCTGCACGCCGGAAAAGCGTGCGGCGTCGTCAAAGCCGCAGGTCACTTGCACCACCACGATGGTGGCCGACCTCGCCCGGCAAATCGGTGGCGATCACATCGAGGTCCGCGGCCTCATGGCGCCCGGCGTGGATCCGCACAGCTACGTGCCAAAGCTGGCGGACACGGCTCTGCTGGAAACCGCGGATGTGATTTTTTACAGCGGCTTGCATTTGGAAGGCCGCTTCCAAGACTCCCTCGAGGCCATGGCAAAACGCGGCGCAACGGTGGTGGCGGTGACGAGCGGGATTCCGCGCGAGAAGCTGCTGGCCCCGCAAGAGAAATTTGCCGACACCCGGGATCCGCACGTTTGGGGAGATCCGCGGCTTTGGGCAGATGCCGTCGCGCCAGTGGTCGAGGCACTCAGCAAGGTGGCTCCAGCGGCGGCGGCGGAGTTTCAACTGCGTGGCGAGGCCTACCGCGCGGAACTCTTACAACTCGCGGATTGGGCGCAGAATCAAATTTCACAAATTCCAGAAGGTCAACGCGTTCTCATCACGAGCCATGACGCGTTCTTTTACTTTGGTCGGGCCTTTGGCATGGAGGTGCGCGGCTTGCAAGGGGTCTCAAGCGCGGCGGAGGCTGGCTTGCAGGATCGCAGAGAGTTGGTGAATTTCCTGCGCGAAAGACGGGTGAAAATGGTGTTTCCCGAGACTTCGATCAACCAGAAGGGCATCGCCGCCGTCGCCGCAGAAGCCGGGGTGAAGATTTCAAGCGAGGCCTTATTTTCGGACGCGCTTGGCAAGCCCGGCGACCTCGCAAGCGCCGCTGGCGTGACTTACGATCGCGGCACTTACTCGGGCATGCTGCGACACAATGTGAACACGATCGTCAGCGGTCTCCGCTAAGCCCGCAACCCTCAACCCACCCCTTGCAAGCATGCCAATCCCCGCTCTAGAGACCCACGACCTGGCCGTTTCCTACCGGGGGAAACCTGTCCTGCATGGCGTGGACATCGAGGTGCCACACGGCTCGCTCACCGGCGTGATGGGGCCCAACGGAGCCGGCAAATCCACTCTGCTCAAGGCCATCATGGGCGTGGTGGAAATCGACAATGGATGGGTGAAACTTTTGGACAAACCGCTCAAGCAGGTGCTCGGAAAAATCGGCTACGTCCCGCAACGGGAATCCGTGGACTGGGACTTCCCGGT
The DNA here is from genome assembly GCA_044373865.1 of Luteolibacter sp. Classification (GTDB taxonomy): domain Bacteria; phylum Verrucomicrobiota; class Verrucomicrobiia; order Verrucomicrobiales; family Akkermansiaceae; genus Luteolibacter. The sequence continues at coordinate 7,736 of JBILPN010000088.1, forward strand.
CACGGTCTTCGACGTCGCGCTGATGGGCACCTACGCGGGCCTTGGCTGGTTCGGCCGCCCGGGCAAACGCCACCGCGCGCGCGCCATGGAGGCACTCGAACAAACCGGCATGGCTCCTCTCGCCCAGCGCCAAATCGGCGAGCTAAGCGGGGGGCAACAACAACGGACTTTCCTCGCCCGCGCCCTCGCCCAAGATGCGGAAATTTACCTGATGGACGAGCCCTTTGCCGGGGTGGATGCCGCGACGGAACGCACCATCATCGAACTGCTCGGACGCATGCGCGACGCCGGGAAAACCGTGCTGGTCGTCCACCATGATCTGCAAACGGCATCCCGCTATTTCGACCGTCTGCTCTTGCTCAACATGCGGGTGGTGGCGCACGGCCCGACCGCGGAGGTATTCCGCACGGAAATCCTGGAAAAAACCTTCGGCGGCAAGCTCACTCTGCTCTCGGATGTGGCCGCTCGCAGCAAACGCCGGGAAGGCGGCTTGCTGCCGTGAGCGCACTGGTCGCCGCCGGACTGGCCGCGCTGCTGCTAGGTGTGGTCTGCGGGATGTTAGGCAGTTTTGTGGTGGTGCGCCGCATGGCACTAACGGGCGACATGCTTTCTCACGCGGTGCTGCCCGGCGTGGTGGCCGGACTGGCTTGGAGCGAGACGCGCAATCCTCTCTGGGTCCTGGCCTCCGCCGTGCTCGCCGGCGTCGTCGGAAGCCTAACGATGCACGCGATTTTACGCCACACGAAATTGAAACCTGACCTCGCCCTGGCGCTCGTGCTTTCAGTGTTTTTCGCAGTCGGCATCGCGATGATCTCGCGCTTCCAACCGGCCGGGGTGCAGGCATTTCTCTACGGCCAAGTCGCCGCCATCGACCGCCGCGATCTCTTGCTCCTCGCTTCCGTCACCGGACTGTCCGCGCTCCTGCTGCCACTCAGTTTCCGGGCTTTGCTGATGGTTTCCTTCGACCCATCATTCGCCCGGCTCTTGGGTTTTCCTGTGCGGGTGTTTGAAACTCTGTTTTTCCTGCTGCTCACCGTCGTGATCGTCATCGCGATGCAAGCTGTCGGCGTGGTGTTAGTGACCGCGATGTTGGTCACGCCAGCGGCCGCAGCGCGCTTCTGCACGCACTCGCTGGCGAAGACGACACTCATCGCCTGCGTCATCGGCGCGGCAGGCGGCATGGCTGGAGTCTGGCTTTCCACTCTCGGGCCGGACCGCCCCACCGGGCCTCTCATGGCGCTCTCGACCACGGCTATTTTTGCCCTTGCTGCTCTCTTTGGGCCACGCCGTGGACGCGTTCCCATCTGGCTGCGCCGGCACCGCGAACGTCAGCGCATCGCCTGCGAGGATGTTTTGAAAACGCTCTGGCTGCGCGAGGAAAATCCGGGCTTGGGCGGACCTCTCATTTCCAAGGAAAGCCTCTTCCGCAAGCTCGCCGCCGCTGGCTGGATCGATCACTCACGCGCGGCGGTTCAACTCACTCAGTCCGGTCGCGCCGAAGCCGCAAAACTCGTCCGCTCCCACCGCCTTTGGGAACGCTACCTCACGGAATACGCCGCTTATAAAAGCGAC
>JBILPN010000634.1:0-2638 GCA_044373865.1 Luteolibacter sp.
TCTCTCGGGAATACCGGATGATTTTGCTCGATGAGGGGGAGGAAAAAACCCGGGAATCGGTGAATGCAGATGGCCAGGTGGTGAGCGAGGTCCTTCGAAAGGGGATGAAACCGCAGCAGGTGGAATCCGAGCTGGCACGTTTGGCGTCGGGCAAGAATGTGGCGCTGCGCAAGATGCTGCAGTGGAAAATTCGGTATTTTACCGATGGCGCGGTGCTGGGAAGCCGGAAATTTGTGGATGAATTTTTCGCTCAATGCCCGGAACGTTTCGGCCCAAAACGCAAGAATGGTGCGAGGAAAATGCGCGGAAAGGCCGCAGGCGCAGGCGACGCCTTGTGGTCGGCAAGGGATTTGCGGAAAGGGATCGTTTGATCAGCTAGATGCGTTGATGACAACCGACAACCCAAGCTTTACAAATGGAATGGACTAGCTTGAAGCCGAACACCTATCAAAAGAATCAACCCTAAAATTTAGAGTTTGTAACATCAGATTCGAAAATGCGCTCTAATCATCCATGAAGCTTGAATTGCTATCATGCGCGAGAATGCGAGTCCACAAAACTATCAATTCTCAGAAAATCTTTTCCCCTGACTCCATTTGCAACGGTTCACTTATTTTTAAGCGAGAGATTTCCATCTCTTCCGCGAGAAAAACATGACTCACTTTTCACTCAGAAAAATATCCTTAAACTCGACTTGCATCGGCGGGCCGGCATGGAGTTGAAGTGCGAGCACACCCGACTTTGCCGCCTCGACTGTCTCGTCGCTAACCTCTACGGTGAGCTTGCCGTTGATAAACTGCTGAATGTGATTTCCCCGGACGATGATATGATATTCATTCCAAGCTTCTTTTTGAATAGCTGCCTGAATTTCATCACTAACGCCAGTTTCTCCAATGACTTCGATGTTTGGCTTGGCTGGAGTGGTTCCTTGGGTGATTCTTACTTTTTGCCCGCGCTCGGCGAGGATGCCGCGACCCTTCTCCTCATAAAGAATGCCGCTGTATTTCGACCCATACTCAAAATCTGCCTGATAACCTGCGACGACAAATTTCTCAGGATCGACAATTTTGCTGCGAAATTGAATGCCACTGTTGACATAGTTCTTGGCGTCGCCAGGGGTCATTTTGAACTTCAGTGTCAGCTCAAAATCTGAGGGTTCACCGCCTTTCCAGATGAGAAACGTATTCGTCGAAACCGGTTTTTCTGGGCTGGTTCGGCCAACAATGACACCATCCTTCACTGACCAAAAGCCAATGTCACCCTCCCACCCAGTTAGATCCTTACCATTGAAAAGGGAAATGGGATCGGCGTGAACAAGTGATGCGAGAACGGCGACAAGTAGAATTGACTTCATGATGAATGGGATACGGGGCGAAAAGTTCCGGTATTTCGGTAAATTTCAAGAGGGGCTTCCAAAAAATGATCGGAGTTCGAATTCGTAGTGCCCATGGCACAAAGACACTTTTTAAAGAAATCGTGTGCTTTGATACGATTGGCCGGCCTTTGGAGCTCAATACCGCTCCATCTTGAGCTCCATCTTGAGCTCCATCTTGAGCTCCATCTTGAGCTCCATCTTGAGCTCCATCTTGAGCTTGAGCTTGAGCTTGGCCTCTTCCACGGTGACCGGGGCCAAAACTGTCGCCACCTTTTCAGTCACGGACTTGCCATCGGATGATTGCAGTATTCGCCAATCAGGCTGAAACCGACAAGTAGCGATCAACTCGGCGTTGAAGCAACAACTGTCGGGGTTGAAGGTGTCGCCCCACAAAATTTGATTTGCAATCCCTGTTCCTCGGCTCCCATCAGGGAGTTGTTCGCTTTCAATGAGCGGGACCAGCCCTAACGATGGATTCGACATTTTAATAGAAGCAACATCCGGTTTGGTAAAAACCAAAAGGGACGCAGGGGGAGCAATCATGCAGCCTGGCGACGACGGCGGGCGAGCAAACCAGCAGCGCCGAGACCGTGCAGGGCAAGTCACGCCCGCATCATCAAAGATCAGACGCGTGAGCTGCACCGTATGGCTCGTCGCACTCCCATTGAATACGCGCATCTCCAGCCAACCGTTTGTAAGAGCACCCCCGGTCACCCGCGTGTCAGCGAAGGTGATTCGATTTAAGAATATAGCAGACACCGGAGAAATGCCACTAACGTATGATTTAGCCATAGCAACCCCATCGTCAAACCGAAAGGCGGCGCTCGGGCATGGAGCTCTAACTTCCGACGATCTCCGGCATGGCACGCTCCTTGAAGAGGATACAATTGTGGAGATGTCAGATGTCAGATGTCAGATGTCAGATGTCAGATGTCAGAACAGCGAGCAGAGGGGCGTGGGTGATGACCTCGCCGGCGGGGATTTGCGCGAAGGCTTCCGGGCGCGGTTGGAGCACGGGCATTTCGCGATTCTCCCCGCCTGACTGGCGACCTTGGGACTTCTAGCAGTCGATCCGGGAGGCTTGCTTATTTATAAACCCGCACCCGCATGAAGCGGCGAGCGGCGCTGCCGATGGTCTGGGTGTCGCGGACTTCGACGTCCTTGGTGCCGTTCGCGGCGTCGGTTTCCGTGACGCCGCCGGGGCCGGTGAAGGCCGCGCCGTTGGCGCTGCGGGCGATTTCCGTCCAAGTGCCGCCGAGTTTG
>JBILPN010000635.1:0-2632 GCA_044373865.1 Luteolibacter sp.
CAGAAGCCCGGCGTGTTGATCAATCGCGATTGACCGTGCGTTTCTCACCGAGCATTGCAGGGGCGGTGGTGGATGCGATTCCCTATCTGGCAGGTCAGGCGCAGGCGAACACGGAGCAGACATTGAACCGGTTTTTGCCAGCGGTGATTGCCCGTGAAATGTTGCGAAATTTAGGGATCAATCTTGCCGAGGTGAAGGCGAAACGAACGAATTTGAATCCTCAGGAGTTAGGAAATTCACGTGTGCGTGCGGCGCAGTGGCAAGCGTGGAAAGAGAATCCGGTGTTTGATGAGCTTGAGTTGGATGAGCGCATTCGGAAGGGCGTTGAAAAGCTTGCAGCCATGCAGAATGCGGATGGTGCGTGGTCATGGTTTCCGGGGTATCGCGAATTTTCGGATCCTCACGCGACGGCTGTGATTGTGCACGGTCTGGTTCTTGCCCGGGAGAATGGGGTCGCGGTGCCGGATGGCATGCTAAAATCTGGAATCGCTTGGTTGGCTGCTTATGAACGGATTCAAATGAATGCGCTCCAATGGCACGTTGAGCGCCGGGCTTTGGCAGCAGCGGGGAAGACGCCAAAGGGAAGCACGCAGCAAATGAAAGCAAAGACCGACGCGCTTGATGCCTTGGTGCGGCGGGTGCTGGGCGAGGGGGGCTTGGATTCGGAACCCATGCTAAGTTTCCTTCATCGGGATCGGGTCGAGTTGCCTGTGTATGCGAAATGTCTTCTTGGGCTGGAACATCATCGGAGAGGGGATCGCGCGCGGCGGGATGAGGTCATGAAAATGATTGCTCAATTCATCAAACGTGATGCGGAGAATCAAACCTGCTATCTTGAGCTGAAAAATTCAAGTTACTGGTGGAATTGGTATGGAAGCGGAATCGAGGCACACGCGTGCTATTTAAAACTTCTATCGTCAGTGATGCCTGAGCACGCGGATACCCGAGGATTGGCGAAATATCTGATCAACAATCGGAAGCACGCGAGTTATTGGGAGTCAACTCGTGACACCGCATTCGCGGTTGAAGCACTTGCGGATTATTTCAAGGCCAGCGGGGAGAATCTTCCTGCGATGAAGGTGGAGGTTCTACTGAATGGGAAGTCCTTGAAGAAGGTTTCGATTGATCATGAGAATCTATTTTCATTCGATGGAACGGTGACGCTCAGCGGTGAGGATCTGGCGGCGGGTCGTCATGATTTGGAGATTCGGCGCGAGGGCGGCGGTGTGGTGTATGCAAATGCCTATCTTGAGGTTTTCACACTTGAGGAGAGGCTTCGCGCGGCAGGCTTGGAGGTGAAGTTGTCACGTCGTGTTTCGAAGCAAATCGAGGGTGATGAACTGCGTGACGTGCCGAATGTGGTGGGGCAGGTGGTCCATCAGAATGTTGTGAGGGTCCGGCGTGAGAAGCTGCTGGATGGAGCGCGGCTTCAGTCGGGTGATTTGATCGAAGTTGAGTTGGTTTTGGAGAGCAAGAATGATTATGAATATGTAAGGTTTTCAGATTCGAAGGCAGCGGGTTTCGAAGTTGTGAATGCGTTGAGTGGGTATGTGAAGGGTGATCTGCATGTCTATATGGAGCCGCGTGAGGCGAGTGTGGATTTCTTCATTCGCGCCTTGCCGCGCGGGACTCACACTCTTCGATACCAACTCCGCGCGGAACAAGCGGGGCGTTACAAGGCGCTGCCTGCGACGGCGTCGGCAGTGTATGCGCCGGAGTTGCGGGCGAATTCTGCGGATTTCCTTTTGGAGCTGGAATGAGGCGCTGTGCGGGCTCTGAGGAGTCCGCGCGCCGTCTGGGAATGAGTGGGTTGGAGTTTTTGATTGCCTATCAAGATCAGAGGTTGAATGGTCACCGCAACCCATGATGAAACTCAACATTTGTTTGCTTGCGGCGGTGTGCGGCTCGTTTTTGCCCGTGCACGGGCTGGATGCGGCTGTCTCCGCGCGTCCCAATATCTTGTTCATTTTCTCGGATGACCATGCGGAACACGCGATTTCTGCTTATGGTTCGAAGGTGAATCGGACACCTCACATCGACCGAATCGCAAAAAATGGGACACGGTTTACCAACTCTTTCGTCACGAATTCCATTTGCACGCCAAGCCGCGCAACCTTGCTAACGGGGCAATACTCGCACCTCAACCAGGTTCCAGTTTTCAATCGTTTTGATGGCAGTCGTGACAACGTCGCCAAGCGCCTGCAGGCGGCCGGTTACCACACTGGCATTGTAGGCAAATGGCACCTTGGGTCCGATCCGACCGGCTTTGATCGTTGGATCGTGCTTCCCGGCCAGGGAGCCTATCAAAATCCGGAATTTCTAGTTCCAGGGAAGAAGTTAAGTATTCAAGGCCACTGCACCGACATCACCACGGAATTGGGGATTGAATGGCTCAAGACTCGCCCGGAGGACCAGCCATTTTTTCTCATGCTGCATCAGAAGGCACCCCATCGTGATTGGTCGCCGGATGAGCGAAATAAAGCTTTGTTTAAAGATAAAGAGATTCCCGAGCCAGCAAGCTTTTGGGATGACTACAAGACTCGTCCGGCAGCCCTTCCTGAGAACCGGCAGACGGTGGCGAAGGATTTGACGTGCCGGGACCTCAAGTTGGTGCCGCCTGTCGGGCTGAGTG
>JBILPN010000636.1:0-2631 GCA_044373865.1 Luteolibacter sp.
ACTACAGCCGGGAAGATCCGGTGGTGTATGAGGGGGAAGACAGCAAGGGCAAGGCGGTGCTGTTTCGTTGGGAAAATCTTCAGTTGCCCTTGTATGCGGTGGGTCTCGTTGAGCAGGGGGATGTGTTACCGACGCCCTGTTATTTCACCTTGGGCGGGACGCAGGCGGAGGTGAGGGTGCAAGAGTGGTGCGATTTCGAGGTGGCGGATTTGGACGCGGCGCGCGCCTGTGCCGAGTGGGTTGCGGGGCGGATCCGCGCGGGGATTTTTTGGCCGCCAGTGGAGAAGCCGGTTTACAAGGATTTCGAGATTTTAGCCGCTGGGCGGAGTTTCGAAACGATGTTTTGTGAGGCCGAAGCGGAGGATGGGCGCGCCCCGGCGCCGGAGGGATTCGTGGTTTGAGCCGCGCCGGGTCAGGCTGGCAGGAGGCGCTCGATCATCCAGCCTAGACCCGCAAGTGCGACCGCTGCGGAGCCGATCGTTTGGACATGGCGCGTCCATTTCCGCAGCGGCAGTAGGATGAGAAATGCGGCGCAAATGACCGTGACTTGGGCGAGTTCCACGCCGATGTTAAATCCTAACAAAGGAGTCAGCAGTTGGTGGCGCGGGATTCCACCGAGTTTTTCCGATAGCACGCTGGCGAAGCCAAGGCCGTGGAGCAGGCCGAAGCCGAAGACGAGAAAGAGGCGGGGTTTGGCGAGTTGCTTGACGATGAGATTTTCGATTCCGATCCATGCGATGCTGACGGCGATGAGGATTTCCACCCATTTTCCGGGGACCTCGATGAGACCAAGGACGGATAGAGCGAGCGTGATCGAGTGCGCCAGGGTGAAAAGCAGTGATTGGCCGAGGAGCGGTTTCCACTTCGGGGCCAGCAGGAAAAGCCCGAGAATGAAGAGCATGTGGTCCATGCCGAGCGGGATGACGTGGTGGAATCCCGATCGGAGCCAGCCGCCGACGAGCGGCTTCTCGACCGGGGTGGATTCCCCGGAGGCCATTTGCTGGTGGAGCATGAGATTTCCTCCCGGGAGAGTGCTGACGATCTGCGTGTCCTCGCCGAGTTCCGTTAGGATGATGAGCTCCGTGTCCAACTCGCCAGCCCAGTGGATGCGAAGTTCGCCCGCGCCGGCGAGTGCGGGGATGCGGATCTGTGTGGTGATGAGTGCGATGTCGCCCGCCTCCTCAGGGAGGGCGAAGGGGCTGCGCTGGAAGTCAGGAAACTCGACACTCCAAGGCAAGTCACGGCCAGCGAAGGAGAAGCGAAGCAGCTTGCGGAGCGTGTTTTCCGTTTCTTTGCGGATGCGTGCCATTTCCTCGGGTGGGGATTTCATGACAGCCTCGCGGCTGAGGGGTTGCCCATCCGGGACGCTGCGCGTTTCTGGAAGCATGTAGGCGATGTCCATTTCCCCGAGCAGTTGCCACTCGGTTGTTAGGTTTTGAAATTCCAACTCGACGGAAGCGACCTGATGGGCGCGGGCAAGCGTTAGGCAGGTGGCGACCGCGATCAGTGCGGCGAGGTGGCGGAGGAGTGGCATGGGCGGAAAAAAGGGTGAGGCGCTGTGGAGTGCCTAAGAAAAGGGGGCGGCTCGCAACTGGCAACGCGAAGTTTCAGGATTCGAGGAAGCTGCCGTGTGGCGGCCGATTGCGCTCTTGACGACCTTGCCGGGGCGGATGAGTTTGCGCGGAGTGAAAATCGTTCTATTCATTGTGCCTGGGGTCGTCCTGCTGTTGGCCGGGGCATGGGTCGTGGGGGAAGTGCGTGCGATTGCCGCGCTGGAGTGGGAGAAGCGTGGCTTGCAGCAGAAAATCGATGCAGCCGTTAAGGTTGGTGGAGAGGGATTGGCCACGGCGCGGAAGTCGCTGGCGGAGGGGCGTGCGGCGGTGGATTGGAAGGCGCTGGCGGTGGAGTTGGCGGAGTTGCAGGCGGGGGATGGCGGTCCATTGCCCATGGCGTCGCGCATTTCGGGGATGTCTGCGGAGGAAATGATGCGTGCTTTGGAGGGGATCGATCAGTTGGGCTTGGCGGCCGCGGCGCGCGCAGCCTTGGAGGCGACCTTGGCGCAGTCATTGGGTGAGGTGGATCCAGAGAGGGTTTTGCGGCATTTTTCGGATCGGCTCGGTGGAGGCTCGCAGGAGTTGGCGGGGGCCTTGGCGGCGGTTTTGCGGCAGTGGGCGGACCGGGATTTGAGTGCGGCGACGGCGTGGTTGGATCGTCAGATTGGCAAGGGGAGCCTGGACGGGAAATCGCTCGATGGGCGGAGCGAGATGTGGCTGCTGTTGGAGGGGGCGGTGTTAGGCCCTTTGCTGGCGGTGGATTTGGCGGAGGCTGGGAGGCGTTTGAGTGGCTTGCCGGAGGATTTCAGGCGTGAGGTGATGCAGGAAGTTTCGTTTGGAGCTTTGACGGAGGAGGCGCGGCTTGGATACGCGGAGTTGGTGCGGCGCTGGGTGCCGGAGATGGAGCGGGAGGGCGGTTTCGCATGGATGGCGTCGGAGTTGGTGGTGGATGGCGGATTTCCCGAGGTCAGTGCGTTTTTGGATGGGGTCGATGCAAGTGCTGTCGAGCGTGCGGCGGCGCTGCGTGATGCGGCGAATACGCACTTGGAGCAGTTGAGCCAGCAGCAAAAAGTGACGG
>JBILPN010000637.1:0-2630 GCA_044373865.1 Luteolibacter sp.
TTCACTGAGATATTTTACGAGATACCGCCGCAAACGCACATTGTCTTCAACAATCCAAATGCGAGTGATTCGATCTTTAGGGCCACATGGGGGTTTTTCTAGCATATTATGATTTCGTTGGAAGAATTCTAGCAGTAAATTCGACGATGGTGCCAGTGGTAGGCGAGCTTGTAATTTGGATGCTTCCTCCCATTTGATCAGCCCGATCTCGCATGCTTTGCAGCCCAATTCCGTGGCGGACGGTCACAGGATCAAATCCGCAACCATTGTCTGCCACACGAACCATGAGATCGCAATCCGACACAGCAAAACTCACCACCACTTTGCTAGCGTCAGCATGTTTCAAGCAATTGTGAAGAGCCTCGGTGAAAAGTAAAAAGAGATTGCGCTTGAATACACTCGATATTGAGTGTGCGGGGACGTTCTTCGGAGCCTCCACGATCAATTTGCAATCCCTCACCATTTGCTCCGCCCTCATCTGCATGTAGATAAAAGCCTTATCGAGAGTTAGAATACTTTTATCGGTAAGCCAGATAACTTCACGGAGCGAGGAAGTGGCCTCACGCGCACTTCGGTTTACGTCCGACAACTCTTCTAGGTATTCCGAAGGCAGTTTGGCCCGCATCAGGTGACTCGTAATCAGTGATACAGTCCCGAGGTTGCTGCCAATCTCATCATGAAGGTCTTGTTGAATTCGACGGCGCACTCTCAGATTCTCGGCCGTACTCTTCCGCTTTTGCCAAATGAGCACTGCGCAAAAAAGAACAACCAGCACCACAGCACTCCCAGTGAACAAAAGCCGAAGCGAGCGCTGTCTAGCACCTTGTAGAACCTCCATACCTGCCTCAACTTCCGCAAGTTCGGCATTGACGACATCACGACGAATCAGCCGGATGATCCACGGCAATGGATCCCCCAATCGGCTCCCATTCGCGTAGTTATCGACAAAAGATCGGGGATCCACCGCCTCAGGAAAACCGCGCAGCGTGATCTCAGCATCTGCGAGACTGTGTGCATCATTTGCACGAATCTCTGCCAGCCCGAGGCGCCCAACCCCATCCATCACAGCAAGTTCTTCGAACCTAAACCTAACAAAGCCAGCTGTCAGCGGTGTGAACCGAATGTTAACTGGATTGCCACCACTTGGAACAGGCAGTAGCTTAGGGGAAGCATCAACGGATCGGATAATTTTACCAAATTCGGGATCGTTGGAAAAATCGATGATCATTTTACGAGGAAAGCAAGCAGATGGAAGCGATGGATTTTCGGTATTGAGAATGGGATATAAGTCAATACTCCAGATCATCGGCATTTTCGGTAAAGCCATTACAATTTCAGGGGTTTGAGCTGGCTTGCTAGAGAATGAATGAATCGCCTCACTTCCATCCGCGACTTGATCCATGAAGGCGGGTCCCAACGAAGTTCGACCATCGGTGAGATAATCCACACTCCAGAAAGGCTCAGCAACCATGCGATCCGCCTCAGCAATTTCAACGACAGTCGGGAATTGCTTTTCATGTACTGGTCGATAGAGAAACAACTCTTCAAGGGCAAAAAATTGACCACTTTTGCTTTTCTGCCCTTCATGGATTGTTAACTCGACCGATTCATAAACCTGCCATGGAAAAGAAAAAACAACTGGCGTGCAATTGTGAAGAGGAAAGTCCTGCTTTGACCAATCAGCGACAACCGTTTTACCGCCCCCCATCGGCAAATGGGCAGTGATTGAAAAACGCCTCGGAAACGCAAATGGCTGCGCTCGGTCGCCCACCGCAGTGACTGCAGGCACCAAACAAATCGCGGTAGCAACTCCATCCACCGGCAACTTCATCGTCCAACGCTCTCCAAGCGGTTTGACGCTGCTTTGAAATCCGAATGAGTGGCCGCGGAACATCCTATGCGCCATGGGAAGCTTTTCCAACTCGCGACGCAAAATCCGATGAATCGTCTCTAGCTGCTCAATCTGATTCTGGCTCGTGAATGGATTGACCCATCTAGAAGCCACAACCGGGAGCTTCCATTCCATCCCGGGGGCGGTGGGAGCATTCAATCGTCGGTGCAAAAGACTTAGCGATGACATACCCATGACCGTCTCGGAAAGCGCCTTTTCCCCACCTGCCACCAACATCGCCGGAACGCTACCTGGAAGACTAATCATATCTCCGCCAACCAGAAAATTATGATTTTCCCCGTCAAGAGGATTGCGGCCGTTCAAACCAATCCAGATCACATCGCCGACCTTTAAAGTTTCCAAATCCCCTAACGTGAAGCGATAAAGTCGCCCAATCTCCAAATCCCCGTCCGAGATGACTCCAAGGCGGCGCTCAGGGCGGTTTCGTGCTGCCAGATTCGCAGTCGCGGCATTTCGAGAGAGAAGCAGAACCTCCACCGGCAAAACTTGCGCAGCATCGCCCTCATGCAGGCTCGGAACCGTAAACATGAACTGTGCGGTGCCTTCGTTCTTCAATTCGTCTAGAAACCGCTTATTGATGCGAAACGCAAACAAGACCGCCGCCTCAATGCTCTCAGGGTTCTTAATGCTTCCAACAAGGTAATCATTGAGTCGAAAATCTTGAGACCACTCGCCCTGTCCAAATTTTGCATCCACCGCATCCGGGCCGACCAAGCGT
>JBILPN010000638.1:0-2621 GCA_044373865.1 Luteolibacter sp.
CCAACAAGATCTTCATCACCCTCAAATGTCTCTACGGCTTCTCGCCAGCCAAGACCGACGGACTCAAGCGCATCGTCAAACCCTGAGCCATCCTCTTGCGGATGTGGATCGTGGGCACCCTCTCCAAGAGATCGGAGGGGGTGTTTTGTTTAAAATCTGCACAGCAGGTAAAGTAGGGCTTGACCTGTCGTGCAGATTTTAAACATTCGTCTTGAATTTGACCGTAATTTGCGCAATCATCCTGCCTGATGGCGAACCGGAATCAAATCAGAGAACTCCAAGTGGCTGCTCCGCGCGGAGCTCCATTGGATTCTCAGAAACTTGAGAGTCTGGGGGTTTCTCGCGCCCTGGCACACGAATACGTTAAGGCGGGTTGGCTGGAAAAGCTCGGCCGTGGCGTATTCATGTTCGCTGGCGATCAACTTGCCCAGGGTGCCTGTCTGAAATTTCTCGAAACCAAGATCCCTGGATTGCATGTAGCCGCCAAGTCGGCATTGGCCTTGCATGGGTTCCGGCAAAACGTCGCATTTCAGGAAACCATCATCCTGTGGGGAAGCCAACGGGCCATCCTGCCGGAATGGTTTCAGGCTCGTTTTCCGTCCCGCTACAGCAATTCCCCGTTGTTTGGCGAGGACCTACCCACCGGATATGGGCTGGCTCCAATGCCAGGATCTCCGAACGGCCCTATGGTTTCAGCCCCGGAGAGAGCCTTGCTGGAAATGCTGAGCGAAATCAACGTCTATCAGGAACTGGAAGAAGCCCGTGCCATCATGGAAGGCGTCAGACAACTCCGCAGCCGTCATCTCCAAGTGCTGTTGGCTCACTGCCGCATGGTAAAAGCGGTTCGTCTTTGCGTGAGCTGGGCGACGGAGCTAGACCTCCCGTGGGCAGCGCAAGCTCGGGATGCCGCCGCCGGCAACATGGGAACAGGTCGTTGGATCGGCCGGCTTAAGAACGGCAATACCCTCATCCTCAAGCCATCATGAACCGGGCCTATCTTGATGCAGTCCGACTGCTGCTTGCCGTGGCTCCGGTCATTTTCCGGAAACCCACGTTTGCCCTTAAAGGGGGAACCGCCATTAATCTCTTTGTGCGGGACATGCCACGGTTGTCGGTTGATCTCGATCTGGTCTATACCGACCATCAAGCGGGACGGGACGATGCCATGCGGATGATTTCCAGTCATCTTGAATTGATACGGGCCGATCTAAACGAACTTGGTATGACATGCCACGCGGCAACCACCCAGCTTGGGGAGGAATTGAAACTCTTCATCGAACGGAACCGCACTCGCGTCAAAGTGGAGGTGAATCACGTTTTCCGCGGAACCATCTTGCCAGTGGAGCCGCGACCGCTGACGCTTGAAGCGCAGGATACTTTCTTCACCGATATCGAAATCCCGCTTCTTCATCCGGACGAACTCTACGGCAGCAAGTTGGTGGCGGCCATGGATCGGCAGCATCCCCGCGACATCTTCGACATCCTCAAGCTCTACGAAGCGGACGGGCTTACCGATGGAATGATCGAATGCTTCGTTTGCTACCTCGCCGGACACAACCGGCCGATCCATGAAGTCCTGTTCGCGAACGAGATCGACATCACGTCATCCCACGCGAACGAGTTCGTCGGCATGACGAAGGACCCGGTGCCGCTCGAAATCCTGCTGGAAACCCGCAGGCGACTCTTTGCCGAGCTTCCCACCCGAATGAGCGGCAATCACCGCTCATTCCTGATGAGTCTGGTCGAGGCGCAACCCGACTGGTCGCTCATGTCCTGTCCGCACCTTGCGGAAATGCCGGCGCTTCGATGGAAACTCTCCAATCTCGAACGCTTCAGAAGCAGCAATTCCACCAAGTTCGCGCAGCAATCCAGCGAGCTGAAGAAGCGCTTTGGAGTCTGAGACGCAGATCATTTCAAATGAAAGAGTAGGTTCTTTGGAAGGGTGATAGAGCGATTGACACGCCGACTGGTGCGTGAACTCGCTCCAAGCCGCCGCCGCCGAGGCCTTCGTTGAAATCCTCCGCGATGCCGGTGTCCCGGTCACCATCGGAGGCAAGGTCTATCAGGCAATGGTCTCGCCTAGCGGACTGGGCCGTCGATCTTGAGGAAGGTGGATTCACGCAGGACGGATCACTCACGGTGAAGCTGCTCGTGGCGCATCTGACAACGCCGCTGCCCGCCCACAACGTAATCGGTCAACAGAGACTCTCTGGCATTTTTGCCAGAGGTTCCCCATTGCCCGCTCGACAAAACCAGTCGCACCTCGTATGAGAGCGTCCGACGACAAGAAAGCAATGATGACTGAAGTTCCACCTGCGCGCATTCCTGAGGAGCTTGGTGCGGTAATTCCGCACGCCGGGATCTCCAAGGGGGGTGTAGGGCAACCGACGTTTTTACCTTAATCGGCCAAGAAAAATCAACTCATCAAATAATGCATCGATTATTCCTAATTCTCTTTATCGGGAGCTGCTCCACGATCCTTCATGCCGACCCAAAGGATCAGCAGATGCCCATTCCGCAGGAAAAGGAGAAGCCTATCCCGCAGACGCAGGAAGACCTGCAAAAGTTTCTGATCGATACAACATGGATTGCAGACGGGCAGGCTGACAACCCTCACACTT
>JBILPN010000089.1:0-9254 GCA_044373865.1 Luteolibacter sp.
CCTACGACGTCTATCAGCACCTCATGGACTACTGGGAGGAAACCATGCAGGACGATTGTTACCTCATCGCCGCCGACGGCTGGGTGAAGGCCGCCCAGCCCCAGCTCATCATTGAGGACAAGAGCAAGAAGACCAAGGCCAAGCCGGACTTCGCCATCGGCAAAAAGAAATACAGCGCCGAGCTGCTCCCGCCCGCCCTCATCATCGCCCGCTACTACGCCAAGGAGCAGGCCGCCATCGAGGCGCTGGAGGCAGAGATCGCCTCGCTGGAGCAGGAGCTTGAGGAAATGGCCGAGGAACACGGCGGCGAGGACGGCCTCCTGGCCGAGGCGAAGAACGACAAGGACAAGCTCACCAAAGCCTCCGCCGCCGCCCGCCTCAAGGATCTCCGCCCCGGGAGCGCCAAGCCCCAGCTTGGCGCGAATAAAAAGAAGGCTGCCGAGCTGGGGCTCAGCGCTCCCAGGGGCGCTCCCAGCGAAGACGCCGAGGAAATTTCAGCCCTCCAAGCCTACCTCAAACTCACCGAGAAATCCACTGATCTCGGCACCAAACTCAAGACCGCCCAAGAGGAACTCACCGCCAAGGTCGCCGCCCAATACCCCAAACTCACCGAGGACGAAATCAAGACCCTCGTCGTGAGCGACAAATGGCTCGCCACCCTCGCCGCCGCCGTGCAGGGCGAACTCGACCGCGTCTCCCAAACCCTCACCGGCCGCATCCGCCAACTCGCCGAACGCTACGCCAGCCCGCTGCCGCAGCTCACCGACGAAGTCGAACAACTCGCCGCCAAGGTCGCGGCCCATCTCGAAAAAATGGGGGTGAAAGCATGAGCAAAAAGAAGCCCACTCCAGGCAGTCGCGCCAAAAAGAAAGCCGAAGCCTCTCTGCTTCGCTCCTCAGCGGCGGAATACCTGACCTTTGTCGCTGCCGGAGGCGACTCGGAGGCCAGCGTCGAAATGCGTTACGAAGATGAAAACGTCTGGCTCACGCAGAAGATGATGGCGGCGCTTTACGATGTCTCCATCCCTGCCATCAACCAGCACCTGAAGCGCATTTTCAGCGACAACGAACTGGAGGAGAATTCAGTTGTTAAGCAATACTTAATCACTGCCGCAGACGGCAAAAATTACCAAACCAAGCACTACAGCCTGCAAGCGATCATCGCCGTGGGCTTCAAAATCGAGAACGAGCGCGCCGTGCAATTCCGCAAGTGGGCCAACCAGATCGTCAAGGATTACACGATCCAAGGCTGGACGATGGATACCGAGCGGCTCAAACACGGTGGCACTCTGACGGACGGGTTTTTCGAGCGCCAACTCGAGAAGATCCGGGAAATCCGCCTCTCCGAGCGCAAGTTCTACCAGAAAATCACCGACATCTACGCCACCGCGCTGGATTACGACTCATCCGCCACCGCCACCAAGCGCTTCTTCGCCGCAGTCCAGAACAAGATGCACCACGCCGTGCACGGCCAAACGGCGGCCGAGGTGATCGTCGATCGCGCCGACCACACTCGGGAAAACATGGGCCTCACCAGTTGGGATGCCGCGCCCCAAGGAAAAATCCAGCGCTACGACGTTTCCATCGCCAAGAACTACCTCTCCGATTCCGAACTTGGTCAAATGCAGCGCATTGTCTCCGCCTACCTCGACATGGCCGAAATGCAGGCCATGCGCAAAATCCCCATGACCATGGAGGACTGGGAGAAACGCCTGAGCGGATTCCTCCAACTCTGGGATCGCGAAATTTTACAAGACGCGGGCAAAGTGACGGCGGAGCTCGCCAAAACCCACGCCGAATCGGAGTTTGAAAAATTCCGCATCGTGCAGGACCGCCTCTTCGAATCCGACTTCGACCGAATGCTCAAGCAATTGCCACCGCAAAAGGAGGGTCAGCCATGAACATCACCGCCCCCGGGAACGCTGAGCCCCAGCTCGGCGCGAAAACCCCAGCACCAACGGTGCGCCGCCTCCAAGCGCCAACGGTGCGCCCCATCCCAGCCTAGGGCATCGCCCTGGGTCTCCGCCGCGCACCAACCCAAGCCCTGAAGGGGCGGCCCAAAACCGCGTGTCGCGACATCGCGCCCGCCCGTGCATTCCTCTTCCCTTCATCCCTCAACCTTCAACCTTCATCCTTACCATGATCCCTCCCGGCTACAAACAGACCGAGATCGGCGTGATCCCGGAGGAGTGGGAGGTCTTCAACCTCTCCGAACATTTCCGAATCTATGCGGGCGGGGACGTTCCAAAGCATTCAGTTTCAAATATTCGTTCCGATACGCATCCATTCCCAATCTTCGCCAATGCACTCCAAGACCGTGGACTCTACGGATTCACTAACGAACGGCGAGCAAAGGCCGATTCCGTAACCGTCACTGCGCGAGGCTATCTCGGGCACGCAGAATACAGAGATGAACCTTTCTTTCCCATAGTTCGCCTCTTGGTCCTCGAACCAAGTGGCGCGCTGGACGCCCGGTTCACGGCTGTTGCAATCAATGAGCGAGTGAAGTTTGCGTTTGAGAGCACAGGCGTGCCGCAGCTTACCGCACCACAGATTGGCAAGCATTCCATCGCTGCTCCACCCCTCCCCGAGCAACGCGCCATCGCCACGGCCTTATCGGACGTGGACGCCTTGCTCGCCGCGCTGGACCGGCTCATCGCCAAGCAGCGCGACCTCAAACAGGCCGCCATGCAGCAGCTCCTCACCGGCCAAACCCGCCTCCCGGGATTCACGGGAAAGTGGGAGACGAAGCGGCTGGGGGATTGCCTTCTGTCCCGGCCCGACTACGGCATCAATGCAGCGGCAGTTCCATACTCTGATAGGCTTCCGAGCTACATCCGCATTACCGACATCTCTGAACACGGTCGCTACTGTCCCGACCCGCAAGTTTCAGTCAACTCAGTTAATTCCGATCAGTATTACCTGAGAGAAGGCGATGTGGTCTTTGCTAGGACGGGTGCAAGCGTCGGGAAGTCCTATTTGTATGAGCCACACGACGGAGAACTGGTTTTCGCAGGTTTCTTGATCCGCGTCCGCCCAAATCCCGAACTACTCGTTTCTGCGTTTCTGGCGGCATACACGACGACAAAGCCTTACTGGAGTTGGGTGCGCTTGATGTCGATGAGGAGCGGGCAGCCCGGCATCAATGGTAACGAGTTTGCACAACTTCCGCTCCTCCTCCCACCCCTCCCCGAACAAACCGCCATCGCCACCGTTCTCTCCGACATGGACCTGGAGCTGGCGGCGCTGGAGCAGCGGCGGGACAAGACCCGCGCCCTCAAGCAGGGCATGATGCAGGAACTCCTCACCGGAAGGACGCGCTTGCTGTGAATGCCGTTTGGCGCTAATCCTTCAACCCAATCCACCATGACCGACTCCGAAAAAGCACTCGACTATCTGGAACAGCAGATTCCCAGCCTGTCTGCGGCCGCCGTGGATGTGGCGTATTGGCAGGCACTCGCCGCCGGGCAGAAGGTGCTCATTAGCGGTGAGGGCGGCATCTACGAGGTCTTCCCGGACGGCACCCGGACCCTCGTCAAAGCCACTGAAAAGCCGTTGGACCTGCCGGTGGGAACCCGGGTGAAAATCGCCTGACCATGAACGTTCCCCGCCTGCGGATGTTCGCCGGTCCTAACGGCTCGGGAAAAAGCACGATCAAGAGTGTGGTGCCGCCGGAATTGCTCGGCGTTTACCTGAATCCCAACGAGATGGAAAAGGAGATCGAGCAACGCGGTTTCCTGGATCTCCGGGCCTACGGGGTGGAAACGACCCGTGAAGAGATCCTGCCGTTTTTCATCAACTCCACTTTACTGGCAAAGACAGAACTGGATGAAGAGGCGGAAAACCTGCGCTTCTCGGATGGGAAGCTGGACTTTTTCGAGGTGATCGTGAATGCCTACTTCGCGTCCGTGGCGGCGGATTTCATCCGGCAAAAGCTGTTGGAAAAGCGGATGTCGTTTTCCTTCGAGACGGTCATGTCATCGCCGGACAAGGTGGCCTTGCTGGAGAAGGCCCGGTCACTTGGCTACCGGACTTATCTCTACTTCATCGCCACCGAAGACCCGCAAATCAACATCGCACGCGTGAAAAGCCGGGTGCATCTGGGCGGCCACGACGTGCCGCTGGATAAGATCGTGAGTCGCTACTCCCGCTCGCTGGACTTGCTGCTTCCCGCCATCCGCCTGAGCAACCGCGCCTATCTCTTCGACAACTCCCGCCATGGCGGCGAGCACCTATGGGTGGCGGAGGTCACCGACGGTTGCGACCTGGAAACGAAATGCTCTCCCGTGCCGCTGTGGTTTCAGCGGGCCGTGTGGGACAAAATCACTCCAGCCAACTGACGGCATGAAAATCCCACCGCTCCCCGAACAAACCGCCATCGCCACCGTGCTCACGGACATGGACGCGACGCTGAGCGCCCTGGAGCAGCGGCGGGACAAGACCCGCGCCCTCAAGCAGGGCATGATGCAGGAACTCCTCACCGGAAGGACGAGATTGGTATGAGTGAACACCAGCACACCGAATGGAAAGAGTCATGGCGGGATGAATACCTGCGCTGGATCTGCGGCTTCGCGAATGCCGAGGGCGGCGTGTTGGTGGTCGGCAGGAACGACAAGGGGGTGGCCGTGGGCGTCCCCAACGCGAAAAAGCTGTTGGAGGACCTGCCCAACAAAGTGCGCGATGTGCTTGGCATCATGGTGGCTGTGAACCTCGTCAAAGAGGACGGCAAGAATTTGATCGAGATCCGGGTGGAGCCCTATCCCAGCCCGATCAGCTACAAGGGCGAATACCATTACCGCAGCGGCAGCACCAAGCAGGAACTCAAGGGTGCGGCGCTGGAGCGGTTCCTCTTGAGAAAGCGCGGCCATCACTGGGACGGCGTGCCGGAGCCCTCGTTCACTGCGGAGTCATGCAGCGCCGCCGCGCTGAAACTGTTCAAACAGCGCGCCTCCGAAAGTGGTCGCATGGATCGCGCTGTTCTGCGGGACAACCGCACGGTGATCCTCGGCAATTTGGAATTGCTCGAAAAGCACTATCTCAAACGCGCCGCATGCCTGCTTTTTTCGGATCGCCCCGAGCAATTCGTGAGCGGAGCCTGGATCAAGATCGGCTTTTTCGTCACGGACGACGACCTTCGCTATCAGGACGAAATCCATGGCAACCTGTTCGCGCAAGTGGAGAAAACACTGGAACTCCTGCACACCAAGTATCTCAAGGCCTTCATCAGTTACGAAGGGCTCCACCGCCGCGAGACATTCCTGTTTCCTTACGCCGCCCTGCGCGAGGCCCTGCTCAACGCGGTGGTGCACAAAGACTACGCCAGCGGCATTCCCATCCAGATCAGCGTCTATGACGACAGGATCGTTATTTGGAATTCCGGCCTCCTGCCTCAGGACTGGACCATCGAGCGCCTGCTGGGAAAACATCCCTCCTGCCCCTACAATCCGCTGGTGGCGAACGCGTTTTTCCGGGCCGGTTACATCGAATCCTGGGGCCGGGGCATTGAGAAGATCCGCCAGGAATGCCTCGGCCACGGCATCGAGCCGCCGGTTTACGATTTCGGCATGGCCGGCCTGATGCTCACTTTCCACGCGAACCCTGAGCATGTTGCCAAGGCCGGCGAAGCGGCGGCAGGTGCCCCGACGGATCGGGCGGGGGCGCTAGGAAAAACGCTAGGAAAAACGCTAGGAAAAACGCCTGTGCAGATCTTGGATTTGCTTGGGAGACACCCGAACCTGACAGTTCCGGAACTTGCCGGTCAACTTTCAAAATCGGGTAGCGCGGTGCAGCGTGGCATCCTTAAGCTTCAACAAGAGGGGTATTTGAAACGAGTGGGATCACGCAAGTCAGGTCACTGGGAGGTGACACCATGAATTCATTGATCCAGCCAGCCTTACCGTGCGTCAATCGCAAATTAATCGTTAAGCGTTTCCCGCTAATCGTAAACCCGTATAACCACCGCCCCCCTGCCAATCGTCAGCCAATCGTCAGATGAAATTCAACAATCGTCAGATTTGCGCCATCCCGCCCCCGAAAAAATAAAAATCCGGTGGATATAGGTTTCACTGGCCAAAAGACCCGAAACACACGGCATGGAGCCGAATTTCAACCACCGGACACCCCTCGCTACGATCTCAAAATGCCAAAGTCAACCCTCCAAATGGTCAAACCAGAACGCGAGACGCAGAACCGGGTGGTTGCACTGTTCCGCGATACCCTAAATTATCGCTATCTCGGGAACCGCTCGGATAGAACCAACAACAGCAACATCGACGAGGAGCTTCTAGCGTCCTACTTGGTCAAATCCGGCTACACGCTGGATCAGATCGGTCGCGCCATCTACCTCCTGCGGGTCGAGGCGGAGAACCCGAACCGTAGCCTCTACGACAACAACAAGGCGGTTTATTCCATGCTGCGGTATGGCGTGCCGGTGAAGATTGAAGCGGGCAAGGTGACGGATAGCGTCAAGCTCATCGACTGGGAAACTCCCGAGAACAACGACTTCGTCATCGTCGAGGAAGTCACCCTGCACGGCAGCCACGAGCGCAGGCCGGATCTCGTGCTCTACGTGAATGGCATCGCCGTGGCGGTGCTGGAACTCAAGAAAAGCAGCGTCTCCATGAGCGAGGGTATCCGGCAACTGCTTTCCAATCAGCAGAAGGATTTCAACGAGTGGTTTTTCACCACCGTCCAAATCGTCTTTGCAGGCAGCGACTCGGAGGGGCTGAAATACGGCACCATCAAGACCGAGGAAAAGATGTTCCTTCGCTGGAAGGAGGAGGAAGACGACAACTCCGGCTACAAGCTCGATAAGTATCTCGTAAAAATGTGCCGCAAGGACCGGCTCATTGAGCTGATGCACGACTTCGTGCTCTTCGACGGCGGCTACAAGAAGCTGCCGCGTGTGCACCAATATTTCGGCATCAAGGAAGCACAGGCGCGGATTCTGAAATACCTCGGCGGTATCATCTGGCACACCCAGGGAAGCGGCAAGAGCATCGTCATGGTATTGCTCGCCAAGTGGATTCTCGAAAACATGCCCAAGGCCCGCGTGCTCATCCTCACCGACCGCGACGAGCTGGACAAACAGATCAAGCGAGTCTTCGAAGACTCCGGCGAGGAGATCCACCGCACCAGCAGTGGTCGCGATCTCATGACGCAGCTCGGACAAGCCAAGCCGCGCCTACTCTGCTCGCTGATCCACAAGTTCGGCCGTAAGGGCGTGGATGATTTCGATTCCTTTATCGAGGAACTCAAGCAACAGGCCAGCCCCGCTGTCGGCGAGTTGTTCGTCTTCGTGGACGAGTGCCATCGCACCCAAAGCGGCAAGCTGCACAAGACCATGAAGGCCCTGATGCCGGGTGCCGTATTCATCGGCTTCACCGGCACACCTCTCCTCAAGGAAGACAAGGGGACCAGCATGGAAGTCTTCGGCTCTTACATCCACACCTACAAGTTCAAGGAAGCGGTCATCGACGAGGTGGTGCTCGATCTGGTCTATGAAGCCCGCGACATCGAGCAGCAACTCGGCTCGCAAGACAAGATCGACCAGTGGTTCGAGGCCAAGACCAAGGGACTCAACCAATGGCAGAAGTCCGCGCTGCGGGAACAGTGGGGAACCATGCAGAAGGTGCTCAGCTCACGCTCGCGCATGGAGCGCGTGGTGGAAGACATCATTCTGGATTTTAGCGTGAAGCCCCGTCTATCCACCAGCCATGGCAATGCCATGCTCGTGGCATCCAGCATCTACGAGGCGGCTCGCTACTACGAGCTATTCCAGAAGACCCCGTTCAAGGGTCGCTGTGCCGTCGTCACCTCCTACAACCCGCAGGCCCAAGACGTCACCAAGGAGGAAACCGGCGCGAACTCGGAGACCGATAAGCAGTTTCTCTACAATCTCTACACGGCTCTCCTCAAGGAAGTGAAGCCCAAGCCCGGCAAGTCACAAACCGAAGCCTACGAGGATGAGGCCAAGCACCTGTTCATCAAGCAGCCCGCCAACATGAAACTGCTCATCGTCGTGGACAAGCTGCTCACCGGCTTCGACGCACCGAGCTGCACCTACCTCTACATCGACAAGTCGATGCAAGACCACGGCCTGTTCCAAGCTATCTGCCGCACCAACCGTCTCGACGGCGACGACAAGTCCTTCGGTTACATCGTGGACTACAAGGATCTGTTCAAGAAGTTGGTCAACGAGAAGGGCACCGGCGCACTCCAAGTTTATTCCGCCGAACTCGACGACAGCTCGGGCGGCGCATCGCCAGACATCCTTATGCAGGATCGGCTTAAGAAAGGCCGTGAACGTCTCGACCAAGCACTGGAAACGGTGGAGCTTCTTTGCGCTCCAGTGGAGCCTCCCGCCGTCGAACCCAACCGCGAGTTGGCATTCATCCACTACTTCTGCGGCAACGTGGAAATCCCCGAGGAACTCAAAGCCCGCGAGCACCAGCGTTTCGCCCTCTACAAGGCCGTCGCCGCAATGCTGCGGGCCTACGCGAACATCGCTGACGACATGCCCCTGGCAGGCTACAAGGAGTCGCAGATCGCCAAGATCAAGACAGACGTTACCCGTGCCGTGGATCTCCGCGAGCTTATCCGCCTCGCCAGCGGCGAAACCATCGACCTCAAGGCCTACGAGGCCGACATGCGCCACCTCATCGACACCTACATCGAGGCTCGCGACCCCAAGAAGATTTCCGCATTCGATGACATGGGGCTCCTCGAAGTGATCGAACGCAGTGGTCTCGCCGAGGCCATCGCCCAAATGCCCGGAGCGATGAGAAAGAACAAGGATGCCGTCGCGGAAACCATCGCGAACAACGTCCGCAGCAAAATCATCAAGGAGCACCTCAACGACCCCGCATTCTACGACAAGATGTCCGCGCTTCTGAAGGAGATCCTCGATGATTTGAAGGCCAAGCGCATCAGCTATGAAAAATTTCTCAAACGGATCGCAGAGGACGTCATCAAACCCGTGCAAAAAGGCACCGGCGCGGACACGCCCACGGAACTCGACACACCGGCCAAGCGGGCGCTCTACAGCAATCTGCCGGAACCTGAAGAATCCAGCGCTGTGCGAAACGTGGATGTGAACACAAGACTCCAGATGGCGCTGTATATCGACCACACCGTCCGGAAGTCGCGCCCCGACAACTGGCGCGGCAACGTCTCCAAGGAGAACCTGATCAAGCAAGCGCTGTTGCCCGTTCTCGACTTCGACGAGGATGAGGTGGAGCGGATCTTTCCGGTGAT
>JBILPN010000090.1:0-9251 GCA_044373865.1 Luteolibacter sp.
CTTTATGCGACGAATCATGCGGGTGAGGCGCGCGAGTTGGCCGCGCGTTTTGCGGCAGCTGGGGAGCCGGTGGTCATCGCCGCAGGTGGGGACGGCACGCTTAATGAGGTGGTGAGCGGCTTGGCGGGGACGAGGACTCTATTGGGAATTTTGCCAGCGGGGACGATGAATGTTTTTGCCCGGGAAATGGGAATTCCTTTTGATTCCATGGAGCGTGCCTTCGCGGTTGTGGAGCAGGGCTTCGTGCGGGAAGTGGATTTGTTTGAGGCAAATGGGTCGCCATTCGTGCAGATGGCCGGTGTTGGATTTGACGCGATGGTCATCGAGGAAACCAAGTGGGAGACGAAAAAAATGTTGGGTCCGCTGGCATACTTGATCGCCGCCGTGAAAGTTTTAGGCGAAAGCCCGCCTAAAATCGAGGTCATTTGCCCTGATGGGCGGCGGGAGGAGGGCGTGGCGGTGCTGGCTGGAAATGGCTCTTTGTATGGCGGGCAATTCAAATTTTTCCGGAATGCGAACAACACCGACTCCAAGCTGGACGTCTTGGTTTACAAGGAGGCCGGGTATCGATTGGTGCTGGATTCCCTGCGCGGTCTTGCCTTTGGAGGGATCGATCTGCTGGACTCGATCCGTTCTTTTCAGGCAGAGTCCTTCGTGGTTCGCGCGGACCGTGAGGTTCCCGTGGAGGTGGATGGCGAGTTGCTCGGGCGATTTTCTGAAGTGAAATTCGCAGAGGCTGCGAGTCGCTTGCGAGTGATCGCACCCGAAGAGCCATGGGTTGGGGGTTTTTCAGAAACCATGAAGTCGTTGTGGCCGCAGCGAGTCGCGGAAGCTCCAACCAGCACGCGCGGACTTTGAAAAACCTGGGGAAATGGCAGGGCGTGGCGAAGTGGCTACAGCGCTTGGCGCGCATCGCGGGCTGGCTGCTGGTGGGATTCGTGCTGGTGGTGGCGTATGCAAATTTCACGGCGATCTGGGCCTCCAAGGGCCGCTTATACACGGATGTTGCCGCGCTTCCCGCCACCAAGGTCGGCTTGGTTTTTGGAACGACGGATCGGGTCAACGGCCGGGAAAATCGATATTTCCGGTATCGGATGGATGCTGCGGTGAGAGTCTGGAAAGCCGGGAAAGTGGAAACCCTGATCGTTTCCGGGGACAACCGAAACCGGTATTACAATGAGCCGGAGAAGATGAAGCAGGCTTTGGTGGAGCGCGGAGTTCCCGCGGAGCGGATCGTGTGCGACCCACGCGGGCTGCGGACTTTGGATTCTGTCGTGCGTGCCAAAGAGATTTTTGGGACGACCTCGATTTTGCTGATCAGTCAGCGTTTTCAGAATGAGCGCGGGATCTACTTGGCGCGGGCCAACGGGATTCAAGCCCATGGCTTCAACGCGCGCGACGTGGAGGCGCAAGCCGGAATGAAAACTCGGGTCCGTGAAGTAGGCGCACGCGTAAAAATGTGGCTGGATGTCAATTTCCTCAACACGCGGCCAATCCACTTGGGCAAGAAAATCACGCTGCCTCAGTGACCCCAGAGGCGACTGGAGCCAGTTCTCACAAGCCACTCAGTCAGACGGCAGCAGCGCATCTTCCAGCGCTTTGACGCGTGCAATCAACTTCGGGAGTCGCCGCAAATGCGCTTGAGACTTCATTTCCTCGCGCATTGGCTGGGCCGGTTTGCCACTGTAAACCATGTCCCCTGCAAGATCTGCCGTGACGCCAGTTCGGGCGGAAAGCACTGCCTTCGAGCCGATTTTCACATGCCCGGCAATGCCAACTTGCCCAGCGCAGGTCACGTAATCCCCGAGATGCGAACTCCCGGAAATCCCAGTTTGTGAAATGATCAAGCAATGGCGGCCAATCACCACATTGTGCCCGATTTGCACCAAATTATCGATTTTTGTGCCCTCGCCGATCAAGGTTTTTCCAAACCTTGCGCGGTCGATGGTGGTGTTGGCTCCGATTTCGACGTCGTTGGAAATTTCCACCGTGCCGACTTGGTCGATTTTCAGGTGGCGCCCCTCGGAGAACTCGTAGCCATACCCATCCGAGCCAATCACGGCCCCGGGTTGTAAAATCACACGATCGCCTAAAACACAGCGCTCGCGAATGCTGACATTCGCCATGATTCGGCAATTTTCGCCGATTTTGACATCCTCGCCGATGACGCAATTGGCACCGATATCCGAGCCATTGCCGATATGGGCCCCCGCGAGGATGACCGCGCCCGCTTGGACCCGGACATGGGCGGGATCCAAGGAAGCCGAAGGATCCACAAAAGCGCGGGGGTGGATGCCCGGACCAAAACTCCGCGTGGCTGCGGCGAAATGCCGGACCACCACCGCGAAGGCGAGCGATGGATTTTCCACCGCGATCAAGGCCGTGCCGGCTGGACCATCGGTGACTCCACGCGGGACGATGACCGCCGCCGCTGCGGTGCTGAGAAACTGCGCGTGGTATTTCTCATTGCCGAGAAAACTCACATCCTGCGCGGTGGCGGCGTCCAAGGCAGCCATGCCAGTCAAAGACAAATTGAGCTCGCCCCGGATGATGTCACCATCGATCCAACGAGCGAGCTCAGAAAGCGTGAGGGCGAATGCCAACTCAGGAAATGTCAGGGGCTGCGGTGAATCACTCGGCAGGAGCAGGAGCTTCTGCCGGGGCGTCGCCTTCCGCAGGAAGAGAGCCTGCAGGCGCGTCCTTGTTCAAATCCTTGAGCAGACCGGCGGTGATGTCCGTTGCGTCTTTGGTGTAGAGAAGGAAAGGAACTTGCGAGGTGCTGAGGCCGGATTTGTCGAACACGTAGTCGTAGTTATCCACCTTCGCTTGCTCTTCAACGAGTTTGCGGATTTCCTCAAGAATCCCCTTCATGCGTTGCACCATTTTCTCGTTGAGAGCTTGGTTACGGCGTTGGAGGAACTCGCGACGCTCGCGATCCAAAGCGATGCCTTCCTGCTGTTGCATCTGCCATTCCTTGAAAAGCGTCTGCTTTTTCGAGTCGTTCAACGAAGGATCTTCAAGCTGCTTGCGGAGCTTGCCGAGATTTTCCTCCAGTTCGCGGATGCGAGCGAGGCGCTCGTTGTTATCCTTCTGAATGCGCGCACGCTCGACGTTGATTTGCTTCTGTGCCTCATTGGTGCGGTAGTATTCCTTGAAAAGCTCCTGCATATCGACCGTAGCGATATTGAGCTTACCGTCTTGAGCAACGGCCATGGTGGCGAAGGTCGCCGCGAAGGCAACCGTGAGAAAACGACGGATGAGGGTCATGGGTGAGGTGGTTTGAAGTTCAAATCTGAATTGCAGAGGCAAGCATGGCAAGAAATCCCGGATCGTCAACGCTCATCCTGTGCCCTCTGCACAGGATCGCTTGCGGCCAGCTCGGGCTAGAATCCGCTAAGGCTGAATTTTCTGTGGATTCTCTTTTGCGTTTTCACAAGACCTGAATACTGTTCGCCCGAACCCATGGAACTCGACTTGAAGCTGGCCATCCTAGCCGACGCCGCAAAATACGACGCATCGTGCGCCAGTTCGGGCGCGGTGCGCGGAGATTCCCTAGGCGGCAAAGGGGTCGGATCGACCGGGGGAGCCGGCATTTGCCACAGCTACACACCTGATGGACGCTGCATTTCATTGCTCAAGGTCCTGCTCACCAACCTGTGCATTTACGACTGCCACTACTGCATCAACCGCCGATCCAGCAACGTCCGCCGTGCGGCATTTTCCGCCGAGGAGGTCGTGAAACTCACGCTGGATTTCTATAAAAGGAACTACATCGAGGGGCTTTTCCTCAGCTCCGGCATCATCCGAAATGCGGATTACACCATGGAACAAGTCATTGCCGTGGCTCGCACACTGCGCGAAACCCATGACTTCCGTGGCTACATCCATTTGAAAACGATTCCGGAAGCATCCCCGGAACTCATTGAAATCGCAGCACGTTATGCCGACCGGATCAGCATCAATTTGGAGTTGCCGACTCAAAAATCCCTCGACGTGCTCGCACCGGAAAAAAGCATCGTCCGCACTCAGCATGCAATGGGGCGCATCCGCAACAAGCTCGATGAAGCGGCTGAGCGACGGCGCGGCGGCGACCGGAAAGTCCGCCATGCCACGGGCCAAAGCACCCAAGTGATTGTCGGGGCAGACGCCTCCACCGATGCGGATTTCCTTGCTCGGTCGGATGATCTTTACGGAAATTACAAGATGCGGCGTGTGTATTATTCCGCGTTTAGCCCGATTCCTGAGCCATCGAGTATTTTGCCAACCCGCGCCGCCCCCTTGTTGCGCGAGCATCGGCTGTATCAAGCGGATTGGTTGATGCGTTTTTACGGCTTCAAACCCACGGAAATCCTTTCGCCAGAGACGCCGAACCTCGATTTGGAGCTCGATCCAAAGCTGGCGTGGGCCTTGCGGAATCGGCAGGAATTTCCGGTTGATTGCCAAAGCGCGAGTCGCGACGAGTTGCTGCGTGTGCCGGGACTGGGAGTGACGAATGTTGAGCGAATTTTGCAAATTCGTCGTTTCACCCGCATTCGTTTGGCGGATTTGCTGCGCCTGCGGATTTCCTTGGCGAAGGTGCAGCCGTTTCTTATGACGGCCGATCACAACCCTTCTGCGTATTTGTTGGATTCGGATGCTCTTCGTGCGCGATTTCTGCCAAAGCCGCAACAACTCGAACTTTTCCCAGCGGATGAGATCCGTTGATCCAGGGGAAAATTTCGCCACTTGGCGCGCGGTCGCCCGGGCGCTTTTGGCGGAGAATGCGGCACCAGACGAGGTATTGTGGGAGAGTGACCAGAGTTTGTTCTCCTCCGTGGTTCGCGAGGAGCCAGCGATTTTGAGCGGGCCGCCTTCCCACTGGAAAGTGCCCGCAGCCTTTGTTTCCTTGGCGGAATCCGTCGCATGTCATCACGAGCCGCAGCGCTGGGGGCTGCTTTACCAAATTCTTTGGCGAGTCACCCGGGGCGGCGAGCGGCATTTGTTGTCGATGGCCAGTGATCCGGCCGTGGCCAAAGCGCGGATTTTGGAAAAGAACGTCCACCGCGAGATTCACAAAATGCATGCCTTCGTTCGCTTCAAATGCGTTGAGACGGCTGAGCCGGGCGCGCGGGAGCGATATGTCGCTTGGTTTGAGCCGGAAAATTTCATTGTTGAGGCGAGCGCCCCGTTTTTTCGAAAGCGTTTCGCCAACATGGATTGGAGTATTTTCACTCCCAAAGGCTGCGTTCACTGGGATGGGCTGCAACTGAGCTTCACCCCGGGAATCACTCACAATCCAGTGGAAGATCCCGACGCGCTGGAGGCCGCTTGGCGGGTTTACTACCGGAGCATCTTCAATCCCGCGCGCCTCAAGGTGAAGGCGATGCAAACCGAAATGCCCAAGCGCTATTGGAAAAATTTGCCCGAAGCGGACCTCATTGAAGAGCTGATCAGCCAGAGCGGGCAGCGTGTTGGCGAGATGCTGGCCGAGCCGCTGCGTCCGGTGAAGCCGAGGCCGAAAAATGCGTATCTGGACCATCTGCAAACACTTTCCAAGGATGAACCTCCGTAAAAACCATCAGCGCGAGCGGCGTGGAAGCGAGATGGCGCTTGAAACTTGCGGTCCCCCACCCTAGTTCCGGTGTCGCATGGATCCAAGGCACCCTTATCAAGAACTTCCCCTCTTCGGCACTGGCTTGGTGCTGGCGGTCTGCCTCATCGCGCTTCACACCTTGATGTTGGCGAAACCGGTGCAGGTGCAAAATTTCCTCAAAATCTTTCCCCGTCACGTCATGATCGGGCAAATTTTGCTGGGCTTGGGACTCGCGTGGTTTTGGCTTCTCGTCGCACCAAGCGGACTCGGCAATCTCAGCGCGCTCACGATGAATTTGGGCGAGTTCAATGGCGCAAAGCGGATTTTGCAGTTGCTGTTGCCAGTCGTGTTGGTGCTCGTCTGCATGAGTGTCCGGGATTTCCTTGCGGTGCGCGCCCTCGGATTGCTTGGGCTGATGGCTGCCGCGCCGCTGCTTGGTGCGGCCTTCCTCAAAGACCCAGCATCCCGCTTGCTGGTGCCGATTTATGCGTACGCCATGCTGACGGCTTCGCTGTTTTTCGTTGGCATGCCCTACCTTTTCCGAGATGCCGTCACTTGGGTGACTGCCCGCCAAGCGCGGTGGACACTTTTATCTGCCGCCGGCCTGATTTATGGAATTGCCACCCTCGTGGCTGCCTTCGCGTTTTGGCGCGGATACTGAAGACTAACACCGCCTACGCGGTGGATCTCCACAACAAAAATGGCGTCCTCCCCGAGCTGGGAAAGACGCCGATTTTTGGTAAACTCAGAAATTTTCAGTAAACTGGAGCACCCGAGGTGTCACCGCCGCCACTGCCGCCGGTCACCTTGTTCGCCGAGTTTTCAAGGCCTTCGCCACCGATGCGCATGTCGCGTCCTAGGCCGATCATCGTGTTGCATGAGCTAGAAAGAACGACAACTGCGACGACGCCGAGCAGGGAGAGAATGGATTTCATGTCGCGCAATTAATTCACAGGCCGGAATTTCCGCAAGTGGATATTATTCACAACATCCAGATTTCAAAATCAGCGAGGCAGCAAGCGGAGCCGGGACTCCGCCACATGACAAGCCCGCCAATCCCATTGACACCCCGCTCCCGCAGACGATAGGCTCTTGGCTGTCATTTCAAATTGCGAATTCATCGCACCGCGCACCCGCGAAGCACGACGAGCGCGCCTTAAAAAGCTCTTCCCTCCTCCCTCAATTCATGAAAAAGCCCTGGGCTCTCTTCATCTTCATCGGTGGCTTTACGCTCGGCTGCCTGGTCCGCTTCGACGTCTCCTCCAAACACCAGCCTCCCCCTCCCGAAGCCAAACGGTTGACGAAAACCGCGCGCCCCAGCAAGCCATCCCCACAGCAATCCGCCCACTCTAGCAAGTGGCTGAGTATCGGAAAAAACGCAAAGGATTTCTCCTACGACGAGAAGCGGAAATTCCTCGAATCCCTGCCCGCGCAAGACCGAATGAACGCGCTGGAAGCCTTCGCCGCACAAGCCGGATTGAAAGGACTCGACTACCAAGTCGAGTCCATGATGGAGTCCATCCTTTCTCAATGGGCCGATGAAAATTTTCCTGACGCTTGGGACAGCGCCCTCCGCCAACCTAGCGATGGCCTCCGCGAGTTCATGACTTCGGAACTGCTCAATCATTTGGCGAAAAGCGATCCACAGCGAGCCTTCGATCTTCATTTGGAGCAACTTGCCATCCATCCTAAATTTCACTCGTCTGCTCCTTCCAAGCTGTTGAGCGCCAATCTCAAAGTTGGCACGAGTGAATATCTCGCCACCCTTGCCAAGCTGCCTTTCGGGAACGGCTCAGTCGGTTCTGACGAGGAATTTGCAGAAAATTTCGATTTCGAGGCGGCGATGGAAGGCGTGGAAAATCTCCGAAAATCGCAGAAAAATCTCCAGCCAAGCAACTTTCCCAGCAACTTCTTTTACGAGTGGGCCAAGCGCGACCGAGAGGCCGTTTACGCTTGGTGGAGCCAGTCGAAAACAACACTCCCCTTCAACGATCTGGGCGACATCATCAAGGCGGTCGAAATCGAAAACCCCGAAGCTGCGAGCGCATGGGTGGCCGACAAGTTGTTAAGCGCGGGTGAAGATCGGGAAAAAATCATCCAATGCCTCGCGACTGCATCCAGCGATCAAGTCGGCATTCGCAACAGCGGCATCGCACGCACCATGCCAAATCAAGCGGCATCCGACGTTTTCCTAACGGAAATCCTGCTTTCCGACGGATACTCAAACACACTGGAGCGGCACGATTACGCAATGACCGGGCTCTCAAGCACCGCAGCCCGCTTGCAAGCGATCCGCCAACTCAAGGAAAAGCACAGAGCCTTCAATCTCGCCGAAATCCGCGACGAGCGCCTCCGCGCATGGGGAATCTCGCGCGCGCAACTCGAGGCGATTCTACAAAGCTCCACCGACTGAAGCCACCGCAAAATTCGCAGTGGGGTGAGATTGCCATCCGCCGCGCCTTGCTTCACAAGTTGTTCACCCTTTGCCAATGATGTCCTCACAAACTGCCACTCTTCTGCGCGCGTTATCCCTTGCAGCGCTGCCAATTTCCCTGCTTCCCGCCGAGGAATTTTCGTTTGAAACCCTAGCAGCCTCCGCTCGCGAGCTCGCGGCCAAGCCCTACGTCGCGCCCCCCGACAGCCTCGCCGACTACTGGAAAAAGCTAAATTACGACGAACACCGCGACATCCGCTTCAACATGGAATCCGGCCTTTGGGCGGCGGAGAAAGGCACTTTTTCCATCGATTTCTTCCACCCCGGTTGGACCGCCAAAAAAATGGTCACCTTGCACGAAGTTTCCGGCGGCCAGTCCCGGCCAATTGAGTTTGACAGAAGCCTCTTCAACTACGGCAAAAAAACCGTTCCAGCAGAAATCCCCTCCCCCGGCGGCTACGCGGGCTGGCGCGCTCGCACCCAGCTCAACACCGCGGATTACATGGATGAATTCTTGGTTTTCCTCGGTGCAAGCTACTTCCGGGCAATCCCGGCCGGCGCTCCCTACGGGCTCTCCGCGCGCGGGCTTTCCATCAACAGCGGCCTCCCTGGCGTGCCGGAGGAATTCCCCGACTTTACCCATTTCTATTTGGAAAAACCTGCCGCTGGGGCGAAGTCACTCCGCGCTTGGGCCCAGCTCAACGGGGAAAGTGTGGCGGGCGCCTACCAATTCACCATCACCCCCGGCGTGGAGACGGTGATGGAAATCGAGGCGGAAATCACCCTGCGGCGCCCGATCCAACAACTTGGCATCGCCCCGTTTTCCAGCATGTTTTGGTTTGGCGAAGGGACCAACCCGCGCCCCTACGACTTCCGGCCAGAAGTGCATGATAGCGACGGACTGCTGATGGAACTTGGCAGCGGAAACCTCCACTATCGACCGCTGGAAACCGCGAAAAACCGCTTTCGCCACTGCGTTTTCACCATGGAAAGACCGCGTTCATGGTCGCTCTTGCAGCGAGACCGATCCTTTGCGTCGTATCAGGATCCGGAAGCCCTCTACCACAATCGCCCAAGTGTGCGCGTCGAACCCCTTCAAGGATTTGACCTCGGCAAAATTCACCTCATTGAAATGCCGACTCACGATGAGACAGACGACAACGTGATCCTTCTCTGGGAGCCTCAACCCGTGCTGGAAGTCGGGAAGCCACATCGCTTCCAATACCGCCTCCGTTGGATGAGAGA
>JBILPN010000639.1:0-2619 GCA_044373865.1 Luteolibacter sp.
TCCGTGTTGGGATCCGCGCCGGCCAGTCCGCATTCCTCGTCCACCACCACGCGCACATCACGGACTTCCTCGAAGACCCCAGTTACGGCGGTGACCAGTTCCGGAAGGTAGTTCGTCTCGATCCAGACTTGGTGGATTTCCCCGGGGACGGCGACGCTTGCCACGTCATCCTCCACGCCGAGCCAGCGAGCGGCGCGGAACCAGCGTTGGAATGCATCATGGCTAACCATGGCCCGCAGGGCGTCGCAAATGGTGTCCCAGCCCCCAATCTCCGACGCTGACGTGTCCGAGCCTTCCTCAATCCCTTGCGTTACCACTTCATCCGATTCCATGTTTGATCCGTCGTTCTTTTAAAAAAATTTCTCACCCGTTCCTATGCGCTTCCGTGAGCGGCACTTAGCGGGTGGAGAGGGAGAATGACTGGTAATTTTGGAGGTGGAAAAAGTTTTTTGCATCGATCTAACCAATGCTTGAGATGATCCGTATTCCACAAGCGTTCCACGGGTCAAAATTTTAAAAACTTGCGTATGAATTTATTAAGGCATCCCGAAGTATCGCGCGGGGGGATGGGAGGTGAATTTCGCAAATCGTTGAAAATCAGTAAAAAGCGAAAATTTTAACGTGTCATTGTTTTACCGACACCGGGTCGCGATTGTTGGGACGAGGGGAAGTGACGAGAGCGCTTGAGTTTAAGCGGGTCAGCGCGATTTGCGTGGAGTTCCGACCCAGCGGCCGAGGGGGAGGAGTGCGCCGAGGAGGGTGATGGCGACGTTGATCGGGTAGAACCAGGGGTCGGCGATTTGTGGTCGGCTGTTGAGGAGAGCGCTGGCGATGTCCACCGCGCCGAGTGAGGTGAGCAATTGGCGGAGCTCAGGCCGGACCCAAGCGACGATGAGCACCGAGATGGCGACGCCGACGAGCAGGCCATTCAGGCTGCGGCGGCCGGGGAGGATGGCGGCGAGCAGGATGCCGAGCAGCGGTCCGTAGGTGTAGGCGACCATGCCGAATGCGAGGTCGATGAGGTTTTTATTTTCATTTTGGGCGTATCCGCCGGCCATTAGGATGGCGAATCCCGAGAGTGTGGCGGCCCAGACGACGACCATGATGCGCGAGCGGCGGACCATGAGTGGGCCGTGGCCTTCCTGTTCGAGTTTTTCCCGGCCGTACCATGCGGAGAGCGAGGTCTGTGAGAGCGCGGCGAGGACGGAATCGAGGCTTGAGATGGCGGCGGCGAAGGCCCCGGCAAGAATCAGTCCGGTGATGCCGGGCGGGAGGACCGTGGTGATCCAGACGGGAAAGACGAAATTTGCATTTTCCGCGAATTTCGCCGCTTCGTCGGGGGAGAGGCCCTTGGTTTCGTACCAAGCGAAGAGTCCAGCGCCGACGGCGAGCATCAGCAAGGTCGTGCCGAGTGAGACGCTGCTCCAGATGACGGCTTTGCGTGCATCCTTGGCATTTCCGCAGCAGAAGATCCGCTGGGCATTGAGTTGGTCTGTGCCGAACGCCGCGAAATTTTGGAACGGCATTGCGATCACGCCGACCCAGAACGTGTAATTCAGCATCGGGTTTTCCCAAGGTGGGGTGAAATTGAAAATCCGCATTTTGTCGATCGAGCCGTCGGGTCCGGCGCTGCGGTTGATTTCCATGATGCTGTCCCAGCCGAGACTGCCGACCAGCCATCCGAAGGCGAGCAGTCCGCCGCAGATGAAGATGCCGAACTGAATCACATCCGTCCAGATGACCGTGCGCATTCCGCCCATGAGCGTCCAAACCACGGCAAAAGCGCCGATTGCGAGGATGCAAACCTCCATGGAAAGCCCGGTGACCGTGTTGAGGATGATGGCGGTGACCAAGACGCGGACGCTTTGCCCGAGGATGGCCCCGAGCGAGAAAAGCACCGTCACCAAGCGCCGGACGCCCTCGCCAAGCTTGGAGCCCATGTAATCATAAGGGCTGTAAATTTCCTCTTTGAAATAAAGCGGCACTAGCCAGTAGCCCACCGCGCAGCGTGCAAGGATCGAGCCGATGCCCCATTGCAGGTAAGTCCAGTCTCCCGCGAGGGCATAGACCCCGCCGGGCACGCCGATGAAAGTGAGCGCGCTGATCTCGGTGGCGATCATTGACCCGCTGACCGCCCACCACGGCAGCGAGCGCCCGCCGAGGAAAAAGTCGCGGATCGTGGCATTTTTTCCGCTTAGGGCGTGGCCGATCCAAGTGGTGAGCAGCATGTAGCCGATGACCACCGCCCAGTCGAGCGGGGTGAAGTGAGTTTCGATCGCGCCGAGGAGCATGCGCCGACGCTAGCGCACGGGAAATCCGATCCAAGCGCCAAGTTCCGCGGCCTTTCGCTTTCCTTGAGGTTCACCCGGAAGGAGTATCGACGGCGGGAGGTGCGGTGTGGCAGGCTTTCGGCGTTATGAAATCCTCCCTAACACGCCGCCAGTTCATCGCCGTGCTCACCGCCGCCAGCCTGACAGGAATGGGCCAACTTTATGCCAAGGTGGCGGGCGGCGAGGGGAATTTGCCCACCCTATGGATCGTGGGAGACTCGACGGTGAAGAGTGCGTCGCCGCTGCGCGGTTGGGGCCAGGAGCTCGGGCGCTTCTTTGATCCAGCGAA
>JBILPN010000640.1:0-2616 GCA_044373865.1 Luteolibacter sp.
GCTCAAGCCCAGATCATTCAAAGAGGCGTGGAGAAGATCACTAAAACCGCACAGCAGGCCGGCCGCGCTTGGTATACCCCCGATTGAATCAGCGATTCGTTAAGGTTCGACTTGGATTCTGAAAAACCCCTTGCTGCTGCTGGTCGAAATCGTCTCGCTGGTGGTCGGGGCCACTCCGGTGATTCCGGTTGCCTTCGAAGTCCAACTATTTTCTGTTAAATCTTCGCTAAACCACACTGAGTATGTTTTCCCGGCGACCCCTTGCCATTCGACGACATGCTGATTCCCCGCGCTGTTGAATGATGTGATCTTGAATGCGGATGCCTTGTTCACGGGGTCAGTTCCTGCTAGGTATTCCTCCCAGTTGAGCATACCGTCGTGATCGGAGTCCGACAAGGCGATGGCATTGGTCTCGTCCAAACCATAGCCTGCAAGCCAAGCTGACGGCACACCGTTGACAAGAGAGAAGGATCCACC
Organism: Luteolibacter sp.; assembly: GCA_044373865.1. Taxonomy (GTDB): domain Bacteria; phylum Verrucomicrobiota; class Verrucomicrobiia; order Verrucomicrobiales; family Akkermansiaceae; genus Luteolibacter. The sequence goes on from JBILPN010000640.1 coordinate 478, forward strand.
AGTCCATCGCAAGTTGGAAAACAAGGGAACCGCACCGGCCCATGCGGGCATTGCGGTATCCACCAAGTTGCCGGGGACCAGTCCCATCTGCTTCACATTGTCCCAACTGGCCAATACCGCGCCAGAGCTCATATTGACGAACGCTCCGACGGGAAGCGATAGGTCGTTACTGCCAGCGACCGGGACCGAAACGACCGCAACATAGGTATTTGCAGCTGTCTCGTTCCATGAGCCGGTTACAAGCTTGACGCCTAACCTATTCCCAGAACTTGTGGTCGCCACGGATAGATCCAGAGTGCCACCATCCGGGCCTTTCCAAGAGGGGTCGTTCAATTTGCGGGTCCAGTATTGCCAAGACGCCGGATTGCCTTGATTCAGTGCATACCAATCGTGGAATCCCCTAGCAAAGTCATCAATGGATCGCCGGTGGATTTCTGTCGCCAGCACACCGTTGTTCGAGAGCGTTGGCGGATAAGCTGTCTTAACTTCGGAAGCCACGCTGAACTTTCGCGTAGGGTTGCTGTAGCCTGCGGGCATGGTGATATCGAACCCGCAATCATAGGTGACAATGGCAAAGGCAATCAGCGGTTCGTTGAGGTTATAGACTGGGCACTTGCCCTCCCAGCGCCCCTGGGTGTGGACGGCCTGAGCATCCCGCCAGAACCGGTTGAGCGGATCACGGTCGTATCCATAGTAGATATCCACGCTGACGATGGTGTTGGGGGTGCTGGTGTCCGGCCAGACACTGAAAACCGGGATGCCGTCGGGTTGCGTCAGGTTGAGCTGCGCCACGGCCTTCTGCGGGAAGCTAAAGGTTCCGGTTAGGTGAGTTTTCTGCCACAGCACACGGGCTGCATACGACGGGGTATCAAACCTATGGTTGAAGTGCGGCGCGACTGCCAGTTGCTGTGGGACGTTGGTCGGTTGGAGACTCATTCCTCTCACGACGAAGTCGAACGGCGCATTATAATCATTGGCACCCTCGAGAAAAAGTGTCGGACACTGGACATTGGGCCAGTAGGATTCAGGCGACGCAACCCGCTTGTACCAGTCCAGATAGGCGGTGGATACCGCCGCGTGATGGGTCACGGCTGAGCCGGGCAGCCCCCAGAAATCTTCAGAGAGATAGCCGGATCCACCCACCGATGGGGTGATACAGGTGACGCGTGAATCCGTCGCGGTGAACATTGTGGTCTGGCCGCCCATGCTATGTCCGGTGATCCCGAGCTTGTTGGCGTTGACGTTGGATTGTGCCGAGAGGAAGGTCAGGGCGCGCCGTGCCGCATAGGAATTCAGCAGGTAGCTGTTGTTCAGGGGGTGAGGCGTATCGAACAACGTATGGCCATCATCATACACCGCTGGCTCAAGCGGTTCGCGATGAATTGCATTGGCCACGCCTGTCCGCACAAATCCCGCCGCCAAACCATCCCAGTCCGTGTTGAGCAACCCATTGTTCAGCGGTAATCCGCCCCAGTTGATACTGATGCAAGCGTAACCCTGCTGCGCCCAGTATTTGACTTCATTAAGATTGGCCCGCTGACCGCCGCCGTGGATTTGAACAATGCCGGGAAGGTTGGTTCCATCTGTGGGATAGCCATAGTAAGCCGCGATTCTGGGCGACGCGTTTGCTGGGGTGCCAGCCAGCGTGCCTAAATCATAACGGATCTGCTTGAGCGTGATGGCACCATCCGTCCAATCGGCAAGGACTACGGCATTCAGGTCCTCGTTGCGAATGGCGGAATCGTAGGCAGACCAAAGTTCAGTGGCAGTTTGCGGGGTCGATACCACCGTCACCATTCCGGTATTTGAATTCAAGCTCCCGTCATTCGCGATGAAAGTGAACGTGTCTCTTCCTACAAAATTGGCAGACGGCGTGTAGAGTCGGTTCGAACCGCTCCCCGTCAGTGTTCCGTGGAGCGGGGCGGTGACGATCGTGAAAGTAAGGGGGTCGCTTTCCGGATCCGTCGCGCGCAGAACCACATTAACCGGAGTGTTCAAAGGGGTGCCGACGGTGTACGACTGGGCTACTGGGGCATCGTTGCCCGCGGCATCGATTGTCAGGACCAGCTTTGAACTAACGGTATCGAAGGCGAGACTTGCGGATAGTCCGCTGGCTCCGGCGATGATGTTGATGGTTGG
>JBILPN010000641.1:0-2615 GCA_044373865.1 Luteolibacter sp.
AACGCTAGGTGGCAGCAACAGCCACAGCAGCCAAACTCTCATTGTCGCTGGAAGACTCGTAGCGGCTCACGCAAACGCACTTGGCACTTCGGGGTCGTATAACAGCCGAACCTCCATCAGCACCGGCGGCACTCTCGAAATCGCCACTGACACGAGCATCGCCAACGAGTTTCTGGACATCACCTCGGGCAATTCCGGCGCGGTCGTGGTGAATCGCGCAACCCTTGGCGTCGGCATCACGCAATCAACAGGAACCACCTATCTGGGATCATCGTCCACCATGAATGTCACCCAAGGTGCTAACGTCACCAGCGGTGCTGCTAGATTAGGCATCGGCAGCGTGATTCTGGCCGGCGGATCGGTCGGAAAGGGAACTCTGAATTCAGACACTGCCGCCATTTCAATCACCGGTGCGGTTTCGAGCGGAGTCGCCTTCGGCAAGACTCTCGAGCTGGCGGGGGCTCATGCGGAAAGCGAAATTTCAGGCCCTATTTCCAATGGCTCCGGCACGGTCTCAATCGATAAAACTGGAACCGGCACTTGGACTCTATCCAACACGAATCACAGCTACACCGGCAGCACGACGGTCACCGCTGGAACGCTGGTGGTGAATGGAAATATTTCTACGAGCAGCACAACGGTCAAGGATTCGGCAACTCTCAGCGGCAGCGGCACCGTCGGCACGGTGCTATTTGAATCCGGTGCCGCGCTCGCACCCGGCAACAGCGCCGGATCCATCACGTTTGCAGGCGATCTAAGCCTAGGGCTGAATAGCATCTCGAATTTTGAAATCAACGCCTTCACTCTTGGAAGCTATGATTTGGCTGAAGCGCATGTGACAGGCGTGCAAACGGTGAACTTTAACAGCGGAATCCTGAATTTGCTTTTCCAAACCGGTTTCAACACCACGGGGGCGCTGAAGATTTTCGACTTCGATGCCTACGCTGGCAGCGGCTTCACTTCAGTCAATGTCAGCGGCCTAGCAGATGGCTATGAGGCATCGTTCGATTCGAGCAATGGCATGGTGACGGTCGTGCCCGAACCAAGCGCGCTCAGCTGGATCTGCTGCATGGCCGGAGCAGCTGTCCTGCGTCGCCGCCGAAATTAGATGCTACCCCACAATTTTTTGTCGCTGAAACGTGCAAAATCCCCGGGTGAAGTCGAGTTATTGGGTTTCTCTGACTTCACCCGCGCGGGGATTTTTGCGCGGGCTGTTTCGTCGATTCCCGGACTGAAGTCCTCGACTCTCACGCCAATCATGCTAGCAATCGTTGCGCATGATTGATTTCCGCGCTGTCGTTGTCGCTTGGCTCTTTTCATGGACTCTTTCCGCTCAGGAAGTCGTTAGAGACCTTGCAACGCTGCGGGCACTCTCACCAGAGGATGCCGCACTTGGCGCGAAGGTGTGCATCGAGGGCACGGTCGTCGGACTGGAACCCAGCGCGCCATTTCACTTTTTCCTGCATGATGGCAAGGCGGGATGTTTCATCAAAACCATTCTCGCGGGCAGACCCGCAACCTTAGTTCCAGGCGACCGTGTGAGAGTCTTCGGCCTAGCGGACCCTCTTGGTTACTATCCAAGTGTGAAGGAGGGAAGAGTGAAAATTCTCGGAAAAAGTGCACTCCCTCTGCCGGTGAAACCAAACGCGGGCGAGATGTTTTCTCCTCAACTGGATTCGCAGTGGGTCGAGGTGCCTGCCGTCATCACGAGCTATGACGTGGCGGATGAACGCATCACTCTAGCAGTGGAGGTGCACGGACTTCCCTTTAAAGCAGAGCTTCCCATGACCCCGGATGCGGAGGAAATGGCTGCGGCCCTCATGCAGCGCCCAGTCCGTCTGCGCGGTGTGATGGGCACGATTTTTAACCGGCAACGGCAAATGACGGATCGGCACTTCTTTGTGCCTTCTTTCGACTCGATCATTCAATCCGCTCCTTGCGACAAAGGCGTGAACCACCCGCTACTCAAGGTCTCTCAGCTACTAACCGGATCCTACGGGCCGGATACACTCGTCCGCATTCAAGGCACGGTCACGCAACGCGACCCAAACGGTTTCTACCTCAGGGACGCAAGTGGCAGCACGCTGGTGCAAGCCGCAAAAGCGGAGCACGTCGCGATCGGCACGAACGTGGAGGCGGTGGGCTTTGGTGCTGTCGCTCCTTTTCGCCCTGTGCTCCGTGCCACACGCGTCGTCGTTCTCAATACATCTTCGCCGATCTCGCCGGTGCCTTTTGATTTTGAAACCGCAGATCTCTCCGCATTCCACGCGGAGTGGGTCACTTTGGATGCGGATTTTCTCGGCCAACGCGACGGTCCGCTGGACGGAATCTTACAGTTTCGCGCCGGGGGGCAATTTTTTGAGGCTCTCCTCCCTAAAAATAGCAAAGCGCTGCTCGCCGCTCCTGCCAGCGGCGACCGAATCAAACTCACGGGAATCTGCGAACTCACGACCACCCACGCACTCCCGCGCATCGACTGGGTGGATGGTTTCCGAATCCATCTGCCAGATTCTGACGGGGTTAAAATTGTCAAGCGTGCCCCTTGGTGGACTCCGCGCCGCTTGCTCGTCGCCCTCGGCATCATGAGCGGAATCGCAATCCTCGGCTTCCTCGGA
>JBILPN010000091.1:0-9229 GCA_044373865.1 Luteolibacter sp.
GAACGCGGCACTCGCTCTGACGACAAGCGCTCGGAGACCGCCATGGAGGACCGCAAAAAGGAGGGATACTTCTAACGCGAAATGCTGAATCGCTAAAATAGGAATTTCCTGTTCCCAGCAAACCGATGCGGCGTGAAGCAGCCTCTTGAATTAGCTCTTCTCGCACCTCAGCCGCTAGGCTTTTCATCCTCACCATTTCACCTTCTCTCTAAGCTCTCTCTTTTCATTTCAGTTTCCCAGCATTTCAGCCTTTACCCACATGGACCTACTTCGCTTCTCCACCGCCGGTTCCGTCGATGACGGAAAATCCACTCTCATCGGCCGCCTGCTTTATGATTCCAAATCAATTTTCGAGGACCAACTCGAAGCGATGGAGGAATCTTCACGCCGCCGCGGCGACGAAAATGTCAATCTCGCGCTCCTCACCGACGGCCTCAAGGCCGAACGCGAACAGGGGATCACGATCGATGTCGCCTACCGCTACTTCGCAACCCCGAAGCGGAAATTCATCATCGCTGACACTCCAGGTCACATTCAATACACGCGCAACATGGTCACCGGCGCATCCACGGCGAACCTAGCGATCATTCTCATCGACGCTCGCAAGGGCGTGATCGAACAAACCAAACGGCACAGCTTCATTGCCAATCTCCTCCGGATCCAACACTTGGTCGTGGCGGTGAATAAAATGGACCTCGTGGACTACTCGGAAGAGGTTTACTCGAAAATCATCAAGGATTTCCGCGACTTCGCCTCGCGCTTGGACAATATCGTCGAAATCACGGATATCCCAATTTCCGCTCTCAATGGCGATAACGTGGTGGATAAATCCGAGCACATGCCGTGGTATCAAGGCCCGACTTTTCTTTACCACCTGGAAAATGTTTACGTCGGCGGCGAGGAAAATCACGTGGACGCTCGCTTCCCCGTGCAATGGGTGATCCGTCCGATGAGCGATGAATGGCACGATTTCCGCGGCTACGCCGGCCGCGTCGCTGGCGGGGTCTTCAAACCCGGTGACGAGGTGACCGTGCTCCCATCCGGCTTCAAAACTCACGTCAAAGCCATCCATAGCCCAGATGGCGAACTCGCCGAAGCCTTCGCCCCACAGTCTGTCTGCATCACTCTCACCGAGGAAATCGACATTTCACGGGGAGACACGCTGGTGAAGTCAAACAACCCGCCGCGCGTGGAGCAGGACATCGAGGCAATGATTTGCTGGTTCTCCGCAAAACCCATGCCGCCCAAAGCGAAATTGGTCATCCGCCACACCACTCAAGAAACCAAGGCGATCATCCAGGAGGTGAAATATCATGTCGATATCAACACGCTTCACAAAATTGAAGGCGTGGATGGATTTGCCATGAACGACATCGGCAGAATCACACTCCGCACCGCCGTCCCACTCATCCACGATTCGTACCGCCGCAACCGCATCACGGGCTCATTCATCCTCATCGATCCCGGCACCAATGAAACGGTGGCCGCTGGGATGATCGTTTGAGAATCGACAGTTTCCTCCTTGCGCCCCTGTCCAGCCATGGGCCATTGATCGGGCATGAACGCTTACCTTGACTTGATGCGCGACGTGCTGGAGCACGGTGAGGAGCGTGCCGACCGCACTGGGACGGGCACGCTGTCGGCCTTTGGTCGGCAAGTCCGCTACGATTTGCGCAAGGGTTTTCCCTGCATCACCACCAAGAAACTCCACCTGCGCTCCATCATCCACGAGCTTTTGTGGTTTCTCCGTGGCGAGACGAACATCGCCTACCTCAAGGAAAACGGCGTCACAATCTGGGATGCATGGGCGGATGCGGAGGGGGAACTTGGCCCGGTTTACGGCAAGCAATGGCGTGCCTGGCAAAGCCCGGATGGTCGCAGCGTGGACCAAATCCACCTTCTCATTGATGGGCTCTTGGGCGATCCTCACTCGCGGCGACACATCGTTTCCGCTTGGAATGTCGGACAAATCCACCAAATGGCTCTGCCGCCCTGCCACCTGCTTTTCCAATTTTACGTCCACGAGGCTGCGGCCGATGGCCGGCCAGGGCTCTCCTGCCAACTTTACCAACGCAGCGCGGATCTTTTTCTCGGCGTGCCCTTCAACATCGCGTCCTACGCCCTACTCACCCAAATGGTCGCCCATGTCTGCGGCTACGAAGCGCGCGACTTCATCCATACCTTTGGCGATGTGCATTTGTATTCCAACCACTTGGAGCAAGCACGACTCCAACTCACCCGCTCTCCCCTGCCCTTGCCGAAGCTCTGGCTGAATCCGGCGGTGAAAAACATCGACTCGTTCACCTTCGACGACATCCGCCTAGAAGCTTACGAGGCGCACCCGCACATCAAAGCCTCCGTTTCCGTCTGACCCATGCCGCCCACCCTTCATCTCACCGCGGTGGTCGCCATGACGCCCGATCGCATCATCGGCCGCGACGGCACGCTCCCATGGCACCTGCCTGAGGATCTGGCATTTTTCAAACGAACCACCTCTGGCCACCCGATCGTCATGGGTCGGAAAACCTACCAATCCATTGGCCGCCCGCTGCCCAAACGCCGCAATATCGTCTTAACTCGCGACCCCAACTGGTCGGCGGAAGGCGTGGAGACCATTCACTCCCCAGACGCGCTCGCCACCCTCCCCGGGCTCGCCGGACAGGTTTTTATCATCGGCGGCTCGGAAATTTATGCCGCGTTCCTGAACCAATTAAGCGACCTCTTGGTCAGCCACCTTCACGAAAACCACGTTGGCGACACTCGCTTGCCAGAGTTTGAAACCCTGTTCCCGATTTCGGAAGTCGTTGAGGCTCACACCGACTTCACGGTCCGCAGGCACAGGCGGGAATTTTAGGGTCCGAGTTTCAGCTTGCAACCTGCAAAATGATCGCCTAGAAACTTCTTGCACAGCTTCTGACGAAAGAAAGGAGTGGGTCTCGTACCCACTCTTTTGCGTCTCTAGACATCAGCAGCGCCGATCGCAGATTACGCAACGCCATGACCAACGATATCGTAGCCCTCATCGAGTATTATGAAAAAGAAAAAGGCATCGACCGCAACAAGGTCGTTGCCGCACTCGAGTTTGCCTTTATCTCGGCCTATCGCAAAATGGTCCCCGGCGCGGAAGCGATTGAGACTCTGCGCGCTGAAGTGAATACAAAAAAGGGCGAAACCCGCGTGTTCGCCTCACTCACCGTCGTCGCAGACGCGGACTACACGGACAAATTTAACCAAGTCCCTCTCTCGACCGCTGCCAAGAAGACTCCCGGTGCCCAAGAAGGCGACATCCAAGAATTTAACGTCACCCCCAAAGATTTCGGCCGCATCGCCGTCCAAACCGCCAAGCAAACCATGATGCAGCGGCTCCGCCAAGCGGAGAAGGAAATGATTTATGAGGAATTCAAGGATCGCGCTGGCGACGTGGTTGCCGGAACGGTCCGCCGCTTCGAACGCAATGACGTGATGATCGACCTCGGAAAATTCGAGGGCATCATGCCAAACCGCGAGCGCGTGCAAGGCGAGGACTACAACATCGGCGACCGCATCCGCGCTTATGTGCTCGCAGTGGAAAACGAAGGCCGCGGCCCAGAAATCATTCTCTCACGCAGCCACCCAAACTTTGTCCGCCGCTTGTTTGAAGCGGAGGTGAACGAAATCTCCGACCGCACCGTGGAAATCCGGGGCATCGCTCGCGAGGCTGGCTTCCGCACCAAGGTCGCCGTCTGGAGCAGCGACCCGAAGGTGGACCCAGTCGGTGCCTGCGTCGGAATGCGGGGCGCTCGTGTCAAAAACATCGTCCGCGAACTCAACAACGAGAAGGTCGATATCATCCGCTGGAGCGAGGACCCCAAGGAATTTGTCCGTGAGGCACTCAAACCCGCCGAACTCCGCTCTATTGTCGTCGATGAGGCAACTCACACGGTCCATGTCACCGTCGATGAAATTGACCTGAGCAAAGCGATCGGCCGCAAGGGACAAAACGCACGTCTTTCCTCGCGCCTCATGGGCTGGGATGTCCAAGTCCGCCGCGACGAATCAAAGGAGGAACAATTCAAGGAACGCATCGGCGGCGCAGCCCACACTCTCGGAGAACAACTCGGAATCACCGATGAACTCGCCAACAAACTGACCCTCGCCGGCGGCTTCAACCCGGAATTGGTCACCGACATGCCCGCTGACTACATCGCAGCCGCTCTCGAAATCTCGGAAGAAGCGGCTGAGGCGATCCTCGTCCGCGCCCACGGCATCGTCGCAGCCACCGACTGATCCATTTCCGAAACTCTGTTTCCCTCTCCCTTTCCAACTCTCACAGAACTCTGCAGACAAGCCGGATGCCCGAAAATAGCGATAGCTCTCCAAAAAAAGCCAAGGTGCTCGATTTACTCGATACCACCAAAAAACCTTCGCGCCGCGAGCGCCAGCGCAAGGAGGCCGAGGTAATCCCACCCGCTCCCAGCGCTCTCGATGAGAAGAAGGCAAATGCCCTCGACCTCTTCGCTGACGACAAGAAGTCCAAGATCCGCAAAACCTCTCGCACTGGCAAAGCGGTCCTTGGCACAATCTCCAAGATTCTCGACAAGGAGGAGGAACAACTGGCCACCGCTCCCGGCGAGGACGCGAGCGCCCCTGCGGTCGCGGAAATCACCATCGCCGCTCCCGAACCGGAACCAGAACCAGAGCCTGTCATCGATGACCCAAAACTCATCGTCATCAAGCCACCGATCCTGATTCCTGACCTCGCTGCGCGCCTCGGTCTCAAGCCGTTCAACATCATGGCGGACCTGATCAAAATCGGTGTCTTCCCTGCTCCTAACCAACCGCTCGAACCTGAAATCGCCGCAAAAATTTGCGAAATCCACGGTTTCACTTTCGAACGTGAAAAACGCGACAAGGACAAAGGCGTTCACAAGGTCGAGGAGGTCATCACCGAACCAGAAGCCCCGGCAGAAGAACCCGAGGATTTGCTCAAATTCCGCCCACCGATCATCACGATCATGGGTCACGTTGACCACGGGAAAACTTCGATTCTCGATTTCCTCCGCAAAACGAAGATCACCTCAGGCGAGGCCGGCGGCATCACTCAACACATCGGCGCTTACCAAGTCATTCACCACGAACAGGAAATCACCTTCCTCGACACTCCCGGCCACGCGATTTTCTCTGACATGCGTGCCCGTGGCGCAGACATCACGGACATCGTGGTGCTGGTCGTAGCCGCCAATGACGGCATCATGCCTCAGACGCTCGAGGCGATCAAACACGCGAAGAAAGCCAAGAAGACGATCATCGTCGCCATCAACAAGTGCGATCTCCCGTCGGCCAATGTGGACCGCGTGAAATCTCAACTCGCAGAGCACGGACTCCAAACCACGGACTTCGGCGGCGACACAGAATTCGCGGAGGTTTCCGCCCTGACTGGCCAAGGAATGGATGATTTGCTCGATCTCATGGCGCTTCAAGCGGAGGTCTTGGAGCTCAAGGCTAACCCGAAGGCAACGGCACGCGCCGCAGTCATCGAGGCTCGCGTGGTCCCAGGCCGTGGCACGACCGCAACCGTGATTGTGGAATCCGGCACGCTCAAAGTTGGCACTCCCTTCATTTGCGGACCCTACGCCGGCAAGGTGCGCTCGCTCATCAATGATCGCGGCGTTTCAGTAAAATCCGCGCACCCCGGCATGCCTGTCGAGGTGATTGGTTTCGAAGAACTTCCAAACGTTGGCGACCACCTGACTGAAATGAAGTCGGAGCGCGAGGCCAAGGCTCTCAGCTCTGAGCGACAAGAAGCCCAGCGTCTCGCTCGCCTCAAACCGCAGCACCGCAACCGGATGCAGGACCTCTACTCGATGGTCCGCGACGGCGGCGGCAAGGCTCAGCTGAAACTGATCCTGAAGTGCGACGTGCAAGGCTCGGTCGAGGCGATCAAGAAGGCGGTCCTCGCCATCCAATCGGAAAAGGTCGAGTGCACGTTCATCACCGCTGCAGCCGGCCCAATCACGGAATCGGATATTTCCTACGCAGCTTCGACCGACGCGATCATCCTTGGCTTCAATGTCAAGGTGGAGGCCAAGGCGGTGAAATCGGCCAAGGCTGCTGGAGTTGAAATCAAACTTTACTCGATCGTTTACGAACTCATCGACCAAGTTCGCGAAGCAATGCTCGGTCTCTTGGAGCCTCTCACTCGCGAGACGGTCATCGGTCATGCCGAGGTCCGCCAAGTCTTCAAGCTCTCTCGCGGCCGCGCCGCTGGCTCATTCGTCACCGACGGCCGCATCCACCGCAAGGCACACGCTCGTGTCGTCCGCGGCGGCATTCCTGTCTTCGATGGTCGCATGTCCACGCTTCGCCGCTTCCATGAGGAGGTCGAGGAGGTCCGGACGAATTTCGAATGCGGCATCCGCCTCGGCGAATTTAACGAATATCAGGAAGGCGACATCATCGAGTGCTACAAGCTCGAGAAATACGCGCAAGCTCTCTAAGGAAGTGCCCGCACCTCGCAAAGCGCGACCTTGGGAAGTTTCCCGATGTCGCGTAAATTCCGGGGCTGCTCGCACAGATCATTTTTACTTTTTCTCCCATGTCCCGCCGCCTCGATCGTGTCAATGAACTCCTCCGCCGTGAAATCGGCAATGTGATCCAAAAGGATTATGAATGGAACAACCGTCTGGTGACGGTCAGCGAAGTGGAGGTGACTCAAGACTTGAAAGAGGGCAAGGTCTGGATCGGCGTGCTTGGCGGTGAAGCTGGCTCGGTGATCGATAAGCTCAACAAGGATCATGGCTCCATTCAGTCAAAAATCATGAAACGCGTGGTGCTGAAATCCACACCGGTGCTGCGCTTTCACCATGATTCATCTGCCGTCCGCGGGGTGGAAATTGTCAATCTCTTGGAGGAGGTGGACAAGCTACCCAAGGCTCCTCAGGAGGATGCCAACTGAGCGAAGCCGCCTCAACTCGGGCGTGATCCCTCTTTCCCCCGCCAAGCCCTGCACCTTTCATTTTCCTCTTATGATCGAACGCATTCTTGCAAAACGCATCGTCCCGGTCGTGGTCCTAGACCGCGTGGAGTCAGCCGAACCTCTCGCCGAAGCCCTGCTGGCGGGTGGCTTGGACATCATGGAAATCACTTTCCGCACCGCTGCGGCAGAGGAGTCGATCCGGCGCATCGCGGCAAGTTTCCCGGAAATTTTGCTCGGCGCAGGCACGCTCTTGGAAAGGGAACAGCTTGTCCGCGCACAGGAGGCTGGCGCAAGCTTTGGCTTGGCTCCTGGGCTAAACCCTCAAATCGTGGCTGCGGCGCGTGAGTTGAATTTCCAGTTTTCCCCGGGAGTGATGACTCCCAGCGATGTCGAGCACGCGCTCTCACTTGGCTGCAAGCTGCTGAAGTTTTTCCCCGCTGAGGCGGCTGGCGGCGTGAACATGCTGAAGTCTCTCGCCGGCCCCTACGGCCACACCGGCGTGAAATTCATCCCAACCGGCGGCGTGTCTGCCAGCAATCTCAATGACTACCTGAAGCTGCCTATCGTCGCCGCGATCGGTGGTTCTTGGATGGTCGATAAGCAATTGGTGAACGAGGGCAAGTGGGCGGAAATCACGCGCATCACCCGCGAGGCACTTGCAGCCGCAGCCCTTTCCCTGTAAGATCTCTCATGATCGCAGGCATTGAACTCGGCGGGACGAAGACGGTTGTCGCCGTCGGCACTTCTCAAGGCAAGGTCATTGAAGAATTTCGATTTCCGACCACGGACCCAGTCAGCACCTTCACCAATGCCGTGGAATGGCTGAGTGATCGCGGCCAAGCGCAGGCCATTGGCATCGCCGCCTTCGGCCCGGTGGGGATCTCGCCGAGACGCCCGACCTACGGCAGAATGCTGGCGACGCCAAAGAAGGATTGGGAGGGATTTTCGATCATCAAGGCGCTGAATGTGGCTTTTCCAACCGCGAAATTGACCTTGGAGACCGATGTGAATGCCGCCGCCCTTGCGGAGGCGAAGCTTGGGGCCGCCGCCGGGCTTGAAGATGTTTGCTACATCACGATCGGAACTGGCATCGGTGCTGGAATTTTGTCCGGTGGTCACCTGATCCACGGCGCGCTGCACCCGGAGTTCGGTCACCTCAAGGTGCCACGCATGCCCGGCGACGAGTTCCCCGGCGTTTGCCCCTTCCATGGCGACTGTCTTGAAGGACTCGCCAGCGGCCCAGCCATCTCAGCTCGCTGGGGTAAGCCGGCTCACGAGCTGCCAGCTGAGCATCCTGCTTGGGACACGCAAGCATGGTATTTGGCACACGGCATTCTCGCGTTGCTGGCCATCGTCTCTCCCGAGCAGGTGATCGTCGGCGGTGGAGTCTCACAGGCCGCCGGTCTGCACGAAAAAATCAACCGCACCCTGCTAAAAATCGCAGGGGCTTACTTCCCGCCTCTGCTCAAACCGGATTATGTGCTTGCACCAAAGCTCGGCCAAGACGCTGGAATCTGCGGCGCTCTCCTGCTGACAGGCTCGCCTCAACCCGGCAACTAACGAATTTCCACCTCGTTGCCAATCCGTGTGATCAGGCTGATTTCCTCAATGTCTTCGGCACTGAGGATGATGCCTCCCGGAATTTCGTCCTCATCCTCGCCTTCTGCGCCCGGCTGCGGTGCCGAACGAATGGGCAATGTCGGCTTGGCGAGAACCAGAATCTTTTGCGCCGCCCGGTAGTCTTTGGATTGCGAGGTCACGTTCCGCCCATCCAACTCGGCGAGCTTGGAACGGATCGTGGTGCGCCCGGCAAGCAGGGGCCCCGGCACGTTCAAATGCAAAATTGGATACTCCCGAATAAAACGCCCCCCTTCCCAGATGGAAAGGGATTTGCGCCGGGTTTCAATCAGAATCCGGAACTCCAATGGCATCACCACCAACTCATCGCCCGGCTGGAGCCGCCCAAATTCCGTCATGTTGTTGAGATGCATGATGCAGTCCAAGGTGGTCTTGTATTGGCCGGCAATGCCAAGAAACGAGTTGCCTGGCTTCACCACGTGCCTGTGCTTCCCCTCCATGTGCGCGGTCGATAAAACCTCGTCCAAGTTGATCTCACCTACGATACGCCGAGCCAACGGAGCCGATGAGGACCCTGGAAAAACATTCACAATCGCAGTCAGCTTTTCCCGCGCTTCGGGAATTTTACCCAGCGCCAAAAGCTCATGCGCCTTCTGGAAGGCTTTCTCGCCGGGATCAATGTCGGGCAACTCAGCA
>JBILPN010000092.1:0-9217 GCA_044373865.1 Luteolibacter sp.
GAAAAAGTTCGATGATTCCGAGCAGCGGAGCTCCTTTCGTCATCACTTGTGCGTCGTCCTTGCCGTATTTTTCCGCAAGTCTGGGTGAGAAAATAGCGCTGTCCGTCATGCCGATGATTTCAGCCTCACTGCGGAATCCACAGCGTTCAACAAACGCAGGATTTCCGGCCATCAGCCGTCCTTCGCGATCTTTTGCGAAAAAAAGTGTGCCGGGGAGATGGTCAAAAAGGTGGCGGAACTGACCGGGTGGCAATTGTTCTGTCCAAATTTTACGATCCTGCTCAGAACTCATCTGGCGAGATCTTACACAAAGTGCCCGCGATATTACAAGCAGACCTTGCTTGAAAAAGCAATGATGCTCGCGACGTTTCAGAACGACTCGGTTTCTCAGATCTGCAATCCATGAAAAAAATTCTCATCATTCCTCTCGGCATTCTTGCCGTGGCGATCGGCCTCGCTCAAAACCCAAAGAAGGCGGCGGTCGAAGCGCGCCATGTGAAGGTCCTGTTCCTCGGCGCGCCTCTTGCCAATGGTCCAGCCCATGATCCGATTGAGCGCTACCGGGTGTTGAAGAAGGCGCTAGGAGTCGATGGCATCAGCCTCACTTACACGGAGGACCTTGCGGATATTCGTCGGGACGTGCTGGACCGCTATGACGGAGTGATGCTTTACGCAAATTGGAAGCAAAATGAAGCCATGGACCCTGCGCAAGAGACCGCACTTCTTGGTTACGTGCGGGATGGCGGTGCGTTTTTGCCGATCCATTGTGCTTCGGCTTGTTTCGGCGGCTCACCTGAGTTCATCAAGTTGGTTGGCGGGCGGTTCAAATCTCATGGTGGCGAGATTTTCCGCACCACCATCACCGACAAGGACCACCCGATCATGCGCGGTTACGCCGGCTTCGAGGCATGGGATGAAACTTACGTCCACGATCGCCTCACCGAGGATCGGAGAGTGCTCCAACTCCGTGATAAAGAGCCATGGACCTGGGTCCGCAACGAGGGCAAGGGCAAGGTTTTCTACACAGCTTATGGGCATGACATGCGTTGCTGGGACCAACCGGAGTTTCACGAACTCCTCCGCCGCGCCATTCTTTGGAGCGTCGGTGCCGAGGTCCGTGCCAAACTCACCGCCATGAGACTTCCGAAGCTTGAAATGGAACCGATGATTCTTCCCGGCTACCGCGAGCGCAAAACCATCACGGAAGGTCAAAAACCGCTCTCTCCTGAGGACTCAATGAAGCTCGCCCAAGTTCCAACCGGCTTCTCCCTCTCGCTCTTCGCTAGCGAGCCGGACATCGTCAACCCCATCCACGTGACTTGGGATGACCGCGGACGTGCCTACGTCATGGAGACCGTCGATTATCCAAACAATCTCCAAGCCGGGAACATCGGTCACGACCGCATCCGTCTTTGCGAGGACACCAATGGCGATGGCAAGGCGGATAAATTCACTCTGTTTGCCGACAAGCTTTCCGTCCCAACCTCAGCGGTTTTCGTCAATGGCGGCCTGGTTTGCACCAACGGCTCCGACATGATTTTCCTCAAGGATACCAACGGCGATGACAAGGCGGACGTCCGCCAACTGCTCTTCACCGGCTTCAAAACCAATGACACTCACGCCGGGGTTTCCAACCTGCGCTATGGCTTGGACAACTGGATCTATGCCACCATTGGCTACGCTGGATTCGAAGGCGAGGTCGGTGGGAAATCCCACAAATTCTCCACCGGCTTCTTCCGCTTCAAGGCGGATGGCAGCGACTTGGAATTCCTCCAAAACACCACAAACAACACCTGGGGCCTTGGCTTCACCTCGGACTTTGACATTCTTGGTTCCACGGCCAATGGCAACCCATCTTGGTATTTCACCTTCGCCAAGGGCCACTACGACTCCGCGGGTCTGCCTCAGCCACGCACCCCCAACAACGATGGAAATCCCAAGTTTTTCCCGGCCTCCATGGACATCCGCCAAGTCGATCAAATGGACCGCTACACCGCTGCTGCCGGGCACGCGTTCTACACCTCCGACCGTTTTCCCGAGAACTACCGTGACCGCATCGCCTTCGTTTGCGGACCGACTGGCAAGCTTGTCGGACAGTTTGAGGTCACACCTAACGGCTCAGGTTTCACCTCGAAGCAGCTGCCAAACAACCTCTACTCCAGCGCCGATGGCTGGTCTGGCCCGGTCCACGCGGAAACTGGCCCGGACGGCGCAGTCTGGATTTGTGATTGGTACAATCTCATCATCCAACATAACCCGACTCCAAACAAAAACTCCGCTGGCTATGATGCCAAAAATGGACGTGGCAACGCCTATGAAACTCCCGTCCGCGACGTCAAACACGGCCGCATTTATCGCGTCTATCCCACCGACAGCAAGAATGACACTTACCCGAAATTTGTGGCTTCTGAGCTCTCATCGCTGCTCGCCGGGCTCAGCCACCCGAACCTGTTTTGGAGGCTGCAAGCCCAGCGTCTGATCGTCGAGTCCGGCTCGGCCACCGCCGCTCCCAAGCTGAAAGAACTTGTCACAGCCAATGTGAAATCGCCCGCCGCCCTGCACGCATTTTACGCCCTCAAGGGGTTGGACGCACTCGATGGCGACTTGGTGAAACTTGCGCTAAACTCCGGAAGTCGTGGCCTCCGCCGCGCCGCAATCTTGCATGCACCGCTGGATGAATCCGCTGCAAAATCATTGATTTCAAATGAGTTGATCAGCGCTTCTGATTCTCGTGAGCTTCTCGAAACCTTCGTCGGCCTCACCCGCATCGCGGCTTCGGAAGAGGTCGGCCGTGCGCTTCATGCCACGCTAGAAGCTGGTAAGGAGACGATCCTCGCGGACTCGGTTCTTGCCGACGCTTGGCAAGCGGCAGCCCGTCATCACGCGCCCGGTGTCATTCTGGCGTCGCTAGAAGCACCCGGTGCCGCCGTCTCGGCCTCGGTCCCGGCCAACCTCATCCCGAACGCGGATTTCTCCAACACCGACATTGGGCAATGGTCGCTGCGTCCCTACAAGGTCGAGCGCCCGGGCACCATTGACATCAGCATCGCCCCCGGCGGAAAAGACGGTGGGAACGCATTGAAAATCAACACTCCCTTCCTCGCGGACGCAGGGGCTGGCATGAACATCAAGGTCAAGCCAAGCACTCGCTACCGCCTTGGTGGCATGGTCCGGACCGAGAAGTTTGAGAACCGTGGCGGCAGAGGGGCCATGCTCAACGTCCACGGCATCGGCGCAACGGAAGGGGTCAGCGGCACTCGGGATTGGACGTCTCTGAGCTATGAATTTGAAACAGGCGACCAAACGGAAATTTTGGTGCATTGCCTCGTTGGCGCCTACGGTGGTGGCATCGGCACGGCATGGTTTGACGATGTCTATTTGCATGAAGTCAGCTCGGGCAACACGGGGGCCAGCACAGCGGCCGTCGCCCAGCATTTCGCCAGCAAAGGCAGCCCGGAGGCGCGCGCCGCCCTTGCCGCCGCCCTCGGCAACCGCGCGGATGAGGCTTCGAAAAACCTCGCCGCCGCGCTGCGAACTGGCCCGGCCGCCGCAGTCACGGTAGTGCGGAAAAATGCGCCTGATGCCGCGGTGCATGCGCGTGGTCTCGCAGTTTACAGCCGCACCTGCATCGCTTGTCACGGCCCGGATGGCAAGGGCGTTCCCGGGGCCTTCCCTCCGCTGGATGGCGCTAGCTGGGTCACCGGCGACCCAAGCATTCCGGCGCGAATCATCCTCGGTGGCCTCCAAGGCCCGATCGAGGTGAATGGCCAAAAATACCAAAATGTGATGCCTCCACACACGGATCTGAAGGACTCGGAAATCGCCGATGTGATCACTTACATTCGCCAGTCTTGGTCCAATGACGCCAGCTCAGTCACGGAATCGATGGTGAAGGAAACTCGTGCGAAGTTCTCCGGGCGCGCCCAGCCTTGGACCGCTGCTGAGCTGAAGTGATGCTCCACTCATCCTCTCATTCGAAGTTGTGATTGAGGATGGGACGCGCAAGCGCTCGTGATAGCGGCTTTTAAAGACGAAAACCAACGCGCAATGCTTCTTCATCCAATAGGTGAAGAAGCATTGGATTTCATCTGGGTTGAGGAATATTGGCCTGTTGGGCCACGGTTCCTGCGAATTCATTTCAACAAATCCTCCGGTTTTTCCTCCCTTCGTGATCCCGTTTTCGCGCTTCATATAGCATTTCCCCATCGTGGTTGTCTTCCGCGCCAACGGCGCATCATCCCTCAGCCGGGCAAGGCCCTGGGTCCATGTAAGTTGGAATCCCGCGCGCCAACCGTGCACGATACGGTTGGGCACCGGGCCCCACGCCAACCCGAACTGATTATTTCTGTCTCTCGTAATTTCTCGGAATCCGAGCGGACGGGTAATATGAGGCATGAGCCTTGTGGGAAACTATCATATGTCCTCGTTGGAATTCATTCAAGAAACAGCCGGAAAAATATGAAGAAAGCGGGGTTTGCTCAGCCACCCCCATTATGGGGGAGATGCGGTAATCTTGTTGTTTTTGGGAAATTTTCAGAGCTACGTCGGCTTGAATATTGATTTCGAAACCCATCGTCTCTCCAAACCCGCTGTTGATATCCCCATCTTATGAAACCTAAATCCGTCGCTGGCAACCTGCTCTCCTTGATTGTCCTTGCAGCTTCTTCGCAGCTTCATTCCGCCAACTTGACGTGGGATCCCGCGCAAACGCCGCTCGCTCCATCCGGCGGCACGGGCGCTTGGAATTTATCCGATGTTTTCTGGTCGAATGGTGCCACGGATGTCGGCTGGGTCGACACCAGCGGATTGCTCGACACCGCCACCTTCGGAGGAGTGGCGGGCACGGTGACACTTGGGACCAACCTGGGAGCTAAGGGATTGGTTTTCGGCACCACTGACTACACGATCACCGGTAGCACACTGACGCTCGGAAGCTCCGGTATCGATGCCAGCACTCTTGCTAGCGGAACCACCACGATCAGCAGCAACCTGACCCTCGCCTCGGGACAACAAAGCTGGAACGTCGGATCCGGAGCGACGCTGGCGCTCAACACCGGCACTTTCACCCGTTCGGCGGGCTCCACGCTGAATCTATCAGGGGCTGGCGCAGTTTCCTCGAGCATGACGGGAATTGCCAATGGTGCCAGTGGCATCGTGGGACCATGGCTGACGGTCGGCACTGGCTCTACCACCACTTACGCGCGGCTTTCTGGAGTGAACCTCGTGGCTTACACCGGCGGGACTGTTGGGGCCTCCACTGCCATACCCTCTACATTGACATCTGCTGATAACTACACCGTAACCACCGCCGGGACCGGAGCCTATGGGGTGAACCGCACCCTCAACACCCTCCGCAACACGGTGGGCGCCAGCGCGATTACCATGGGTAACTCCACCAGCCAGATCAATTTGACCCTCAACGGCATTTTGAACTCCGGCACGGGAACGCTGACCATCGCCCAAGGCGGCTCCAGTAGCCTCAGCGGGGTGATGGTCGGCGCGAACAACGGCAGGGAGTTGGTGCTGAACGCTGCGAACGCGCAGATTGCCATTTCCGGTCGTATCATCAATAACACCGCAGGCGCTTCCTCGGTGACTGTCACCGGCTCGAATGCGGTGACCTTCGGCGGCACCAACACTTTCACGGGGGATTTGACGATCAACGGCACCCTCAACGCCGGAACAGGACAAGGAGCAGCTCCGACCGCCAGCAATCTCGGGGCGCTTCAACCGGCAGCCAACCGCAACATCATCGTGAACAGCGGCGCTACGCTCGCGCTCACCGGCGGCAACGTTCTTGGCACGGGTAGCAGCACCAACACACTGTCCAACACCACCTTGGTTGTAAACTCCGGCGGCGTCTTCCAAACTGGCCTGAACGGGGCGGGTGTAGGTTGGTGGAACAAGATCGGCGCCACCACACTCAACGGCGGCACGATCCGCGTGGGAAGCGGCGCAAACAATGGTGTCTTCCAAGGTCTAGCCTTGATCGGTAACGTCACGGTGGCCGGGACTTCAGCCTCCACGATTGACAATTACGTCGCTTCCAACAGCACTACCAACGGCATCCATCTCGGACAAAACGCCGGCGCAGGACAAATCATCACCTTCGATGTGGCCGATGTCACCGGCAGCTCCGTTTCGGACCTGAATGTTTCGGCCAAGCTGCTCAACACCTCGTCCACGCTCACCGCCAGCGGACTAACGAAATCTGGCTTTGGCACCATGACCCTCACCGGCGCGAACGCCTATACCGGAGCAACCACGATCAGCGCCGGCACTCTGCAAATCGGCGACGGCGGCACCTCCGGTTCTATCGCGGGCGGTAGCGCGATCACCAATAACGCGGCACTCGTGTTCAATCGCTCCGACGCACTGGTGCAGTCCAACACAATTTCCGGTTCCGGCACTGTAACGAAGCTGGGCGGCGGCACGCTGACTCTCAGTGGCACCAGCAACTATAACGGCGCAACCATCATCAGCAACGGCCGCCTGACTCTCACCGGTTCGTTGACCTCGGCGCTCACTGCGGGCAGCGGAACCACTCTCGGCGGAACTGGTAGTACGACCGACTCGCTGACGATGAACGCCGGCTCCATCCTCTCTCTGGATGGCACCAGTACCTCGGTTTCCCTAAGCTCCAATGGTGTGTCATTCGCCGGTGCGACCGCCCTGACCTTTGATTCCGCACCGGTTGCCGGAACTTATGATGTGATCAAGTATGGAGCGGGCGGCGTCAGCGGCCTTGGAAATCTTTCGTCTGCCACCATCCGCGCCATCCTCACCGATGATACCCTCAACCAGAAGGTGACCGCTGCGGTTTCGACCGGAGCCCGCACCTGGGACACGACCGACGGCACTTGGGAATATGGTGGGGCGAATACCGACTGGCAGGAAGGAGACCAGCTGTTCTTCGCGGGCGACAGTGTGGTGTTCGGCAACCCGGCTGCGGCCAGCGCGATCACCCTCACCGGTTTGCTGACACCGGCTTCCGTCTCGGTCGATAACACCAACAGTTATACTTTTGCAGGTTCCGGTTCCATCGTCGGTGCCACCAGTCTGACCAAGTCAGGCGTGGGAGCGCTCGCCATCAACAACGCCAACACCTTCAACGGTGGCACGACGATCACGGCGGGAATCCTGACGGTCGGCGGTGTCGGTGCGCTGGGTACGGGGTCCGTCGCTCTCAATGGAGGCACGCTCGACGTCAACGGCAACACGATCAGCAACGCGATCAGCTTGGGTGGTGGCGAAGTGTCCGGAAGCGGTACGCTTTCCGGTGCCATCTCCGGTGCGGCCGGAGTTCTCACCAAATCCGGAGCGGGCACGCTGGTTCTAGCAACTGCGAACAGCTACGGAGGCGGCACATCCATCACCAACGGTGGGTTAACGCTGACGGGGGCTGGTTCGCTGGGCTCCGGGGCGGTCTCCATCGCCAGCGGTACGACGTTGAATTTCTCCGGAAATTCTTACACGCTTGCTAATACGGTCACCGGTGCGGGTAGCATCAACAATGGTGTGTCAAACACCGTGACCGGTGACTTCAGCGGTTTCACGGGCACCTTCACCCATAACTCAGCCACGGTATCGAGCTCGTTCAACAACGCGGTGGCGACCAGCAAGGATGCCGCGTATGTGATCGCCACCGTCCAAGGCAGCTCGCAAGGAATGATTGCTGGCGGAAGCGGAAATTACACGCTGGAACTGGGTTCTCTATCAGGCGTCGCCAACTCCCTGTTCCGCGGCGGCAACGTCGCTACGGGAACGACCACCCTGCAAGTTGGTAATCTCGATGCCAACACGGACTTCGCCGGTAGCATCGCCAACGGTGCAACCAAGATTCTCGCCTTCAACAAGGTGGGATCGGGCATCCAGACGCTCTCCGGAGCCAGCACCTACACTGGAGTTACCACGGTTTCTTCTGGAACCCTGCTGGTAAATGGTTCGCTCGGAAACACCGCGGTGACCGTGGAGTCGGGTGCCACGCTCGGCGGCTCCGGCGGGGTCGTCGGTCTCACCTCCGCATCGATCACGGTGGCGGCGGGTGGCACGCTCGGGCCCGGCGCATCCGCCGGCACCCTCAGCGTGAACGGGAATGTCACCATCGACGGCGTCTTCGCTTACGAATACGACGGTGCGACCAGTTCCGCCGACTTGCTCGATGTCAACGGCACGCTGATGCTCAACAGCGCGACCCTCACGCTTTCGGACCTCTTCGGAAATTCGTATAACATGGGAGACAAGTTCACGCTTGCCGCCTATGACACGCTAATCGGAACTTTCAGCGGTTATGCGGATGATACCGCGTATGTCTTTGGCGGTGGCGAATGGCTGATCAACTACAACGATGACACCGCGGGCCTCAACGGTGGTGCGGGTAGTAACTTCATCACCATGACGGCGATTCCGGAACCTTCCGCCTCTTTGATCGGTGGCCTCGGCATGTTGGCGCTGCTGCGCCGCCGCCGCGGTTGAATGGCGGATAAGCGTCTTAACCCCGCCTCGTGGTGCGTCCTTGGTCCGCAAATAACGAGAGACAAATAACGAGAGACAGAAATAACCAAATTTCACTTGCAAACTTCGGCAGGGGATCTGTGAAGGTTTGGAAATCAACGCTTCGCAGATTTCAGAAAGCATCCACGCGGTGGAAAGATAAAATTCCGCCATCCACGCGCTCAATAACCGGCCAGCTTTGCGTCCCCGCGTTCATTCGATTCCGGGTGGTGTGCCGTAGCCGACCAATTTCGACAGCGATTCGCTCTTGGGGATCTGGAAATCATAGACGCCATAGCCATTGGACTTCTGTCCCCGATAGGTGCGGCCATCGGTCGAATTGATCATCAGCGGGAGCCTGTCCTTTTTCGCAGTGCCGAGATACATCGCCACATGATGAACTCGTGCATTGTTAGGGGTGTCATTCACGGCCCAGAATAACAAATCGCCCGGTTTCAGATCGGCAAACGATGGATGCTTGAGATTCGTTGCATCCGCGGAAACCACATGAAGACGACCCGACTTTCTCAACCATTCCATCTGCCCGCCCGAGCTGCGTGGCGGGTCAAGGCCCATCTTGCGCATCACGAAATACATGGCTCCCGAACAATCAAAGCCTCCCGCGCTAGGATCAGCGCTGCCCGTGAGATAAGGCAGCCATGGTGAGTCCCACGCCAAAGCCAGCGCGCCTTCGATGAGGTGCCTTCGTGACTGCGTCAGCAGT
>JBILPN010000642.1:0-2605 GCA_044373865.1 Luteolibacter sp.
GGCTTGGCGACCGCTTGCTCGGGGTCATTGAATTGCAAAATCAGCAGGGCAGTGCAGACACGCTCTCGCCGAGATTGCGCGAGGCGGCGATGGAAGCGGTGGCGGCGGAGACCAGTCGCCGCCGCTTGGACGAGGCCTTGCCGCCACAGAAGCACCGGACATGGGCGCTGGCCGCGCTTGGCTTGGCGGGGGTCTCGGTGGTGGCCTTCGTGCTGACGCCGCGCGCCGGGTTCAACGCGTTGCAGCGCTGGCTGATGCCACTGTCTGATACGCAGCGATATACGTTCACGCGGCTGGAGCAGCCACCGGAGCATTTGGCAGTTGCCTTCGGCGAGGCATTCGAGGTGGTGCTTCGTCTGGCGGCGGATTCCGAGCAGGAGCCGCGCGTGGCAAGCGCTCGCTACGGCTTGCAGGAGGAGTTGGGCGCGGAGCTCAACAAGGGCACTTACCGCTTTGTTTTCCCAGGGCAGCAGGAGGAAGGGCGCGTCGTGTTCGAGGTCGGGGATCTCCGGCATGAACTGCGCGTGGAGCCGGTGCAACGTCCCGGCGTGGTTTCCGTAGTGGCCACGGTCCGCCCGCCGGAATACCTGCAAATTCCTGAAAAAACCGCGGAAGTCAGCAGCGGCGTGATCACGGCGGTGGCTGGCAGCCAGGTGAAAATCGAGCTCACGGCGACCCGCGCTTTGGCGAAGGCAAGCTTCGGCCCGACGCGCAATCAAGCGATCAAGGAGCCGTCCACCGAGTCTGCGGTGCCAGCGCCGCTCGCCGGCGAGATGGAAATTTCTGGCAGCGAGATGCGGACGCCGTCGCTTGCGGTCGCTGCGGTGCCGTTTGAAATCCCGTTTGATTGGGAGGATCGCTTGGGCTTGGCTGGCGCTGCGGGTTTTAGCATCCGCTTGGATGCCATGGAGGACGCCGCACCGACCTGTTACTTGCAGGGAATCGATCGGCAGAAAGTGATGTTGCCTGAGGAAACCGTTGAGTTCGAGGTGCTGGCGGAGGATGATTTTGGCGTCAAGCAATTGGGGATTGAGTGGACCGGGGAGTTGATGCGCGCGACGGACGCAGCCCCGGCGAAGGGGGATTTGAAATTGGTGGAGGGTGGCTCGGAGGACCGGCGCTTGTTCAGTCCTGCCTCGTTTTCCCCGGCGGCCTTCGGGATCGGTCCGCAGAAGATCACGCTGCGCGGTTACAGCCAGGATTTCTTGCCACTGCGGGGGCGGGTTTACTCAGAACCCGTGACCTTGTATGTGCTCACGCGTGACGAACACGCGCAGATGTTGAAGAACAAGTTCGACCGCTCAATCACTGAATTTGAGGATTTGGCGCGGCGAGAAATGGATTTGTTCGATGAAAATCAACGGCTTGGGCGCTTGAGTGGTGAGAATTTGCAAAACGAGGAATCCGCCAAGCGCCTCGAATCGCAAGAACTGGCCGAGGCGGAAACCCAGCGCCGCATGGATGAGCTCACCGAGCGCATGGAAAGTCTGATGAAAGATGCCGCTCGCAATGGCGACATCGAGAAGGAGACCCTCCGGAAAATGGCGGAATCTCTCAAATCCATGCAGGAACTCGCGGAATCCGACGTGCCCAAGGTTCGGGAAAAATTGGGCGATTCCCGGCAGCGCTCGAACACACCGGAAAAGGCGAAAAAGGACGTCGGCGACGCTGTCGAAGAACAGCGGAAAGTCGTCGAGAAAATGCAGGAAGCCATCGAGAAAGCCAACGAGGCAAACCGCCAATTCGAGGCCGGAACCTTCGTGAATCGCTTAAAGAAGGCGGCTGGCGAGCAAAACGGAATCGCGAGTGCGCTGATCGAGGGCTACGAGCGGATTTTAGGCATCAAGAGCGCCAAGCTCGACCCATCCGACCAACGGCGCATGCTGGATGCAACCCGCCAGCAAGCGACGACGGCCTCGGACATTCGTTGGCTGCAAGAAGATTTGTCCCACTACGCCGCTCGCACAAAAAGTGAAGCGTTCAGCGCGCTGCTGGCCGAGATGAAGAGCTCGGAAATCGACATCGGGCTGGAGCAAATTCGCAGCCAACTCGCAGCGAACCACTCATTTGTGGCGACGGAAAATTCCAAGAAATGGGCGGATTTGCTCAGCGAGTGGGCAGGTGGCTTGGACGGCGAGAAGGATCAAGGGGACTCGGGTGGCGGTGGGGGCGGCGGCGCACAAAGCCCAGAAGATGAGGATTTTGAATTCATGTTGCGTGTCATGAAGCTGATTCAGCAAGAGCAAGATTTGCGGGCACAGACTCGCGTTCTCGAACAAATTCGCCGCGCCGCGAGTCCTGCAAACCCAAGCCCGCCTGAGCCATGAGATGGATTTTTAAGTTTTTGACGGTCAGTGGCTTGCTGGCGATCGCGCCCGTTTTTGGCGACGAGGCGGCGGTGGAGAAACACCGCTCAGGTGCGGAAAAAGTCGCCGACGCGCAAGATGAGTTGGCGGCGGATGTTCAGCAGTTGGTCATCGAGCAAACCGTGCCCAAAGTCATTGAATTGCTAGGCGAGGTCGAGGCGATCATGGATGAGGCCACTGACCAGCTTGCGGTACACGAGACTGGCGGGCAGACGATCGCCGCGCAAACCGAGGTGATC
>JBILPN010000643.1:0-2592 GCA_044373865.1 Luteolibacter sp.
AAACCCCGGCAGATGCCTCTTGGCCATCCCTTCGGAGGTGCGCCTGCGCAAAAGCCTGGCCTACATGCTCGATCCTAATGAATTCCTCTCAGATTACGGCATCCGCTCGCTCAGCAAGGCACACGGGGAAAAGCCCTTTGTCTTCGAGCACGAGGGCCAACGCCACGAGGTCCCCTACACACCGGGCGAAGCAAGCACCGACATGTTCGGCGGAAACTCGAACTGGCGCGGCCCCGTTTGGTTCCCCGTGAATTTCATGATCATCGAGGCCTTGGAGCGCTACGATTATTTCTACGGCGAGACCTTCAAAATCGAATACCCGACCGGTTCAGGAAATCTCGCAACCCTTCGGGAAATCGCGATTGATCTCTGCGATCGCCTGATTTCTCTGTTTATACCGGATAAAAACGGCTATCGCCCCTGCTTCGGCGATGCCACACGCTACAGCGATGTTTCGCACTGGCAGGACCTCCTGCTTTTCCACGAATATTTCCACGCAGAAACCGGCGAAGGCCTAGGCGCATCTCACCAAACAGGTTGGACCGCGCTCGTTGTCCGCCTCGTCCGCGAACGCCGCGAAAAACTCTTGAACGGCCACAACTCAGAACCGGCCGCACTCGTCACCTGAGCGCCTGAGATCCAAGAAAAATCCACGACTAAACTCGGGCAATTTCAAATCGGTGGACCAAACTCGATGGTCACGAAAAAACTCAGTTTTAAAACTCACAAGCCCCAGAGCCCAGCCTCAACAGGCTAAGAACTGTCTCAAGCCACTCCTTTCCAAAGACTTGGAAAGTAGCCTCACTAGGGCTCGAACCTAGAATAACGGAATCAAAATCCGGGGTGTTACCATTACACTATGAGGCTATTCGCCTTGCGGCTGGCGGAACCTAAACCGACCTCATGGGTTTTGGCAACAGGGAAAATTCATCAATCTCGAAGAACTTTTTGAGGTCGCTCAACTGCGGATTTCCACGGCCTTCTCAAGTATCGCCTCGGCCATCCCGAAATCCAAGGCGGTCCGCGCATGGATGCGGCACACCACGCCTCCCGCCTCAATCGCCTCCCCCACCTTCACCAAGCGATCAAATCCCACCGCAAAATCAATGCCATCCGCCGCCTTCGCACGGCCGGCACCAAGTTGCAACGCGGCCTGCCCGATCAGGCCAGCATCAACACGCGCAACCACACCTGCCGACCCGACCCTCAGCTCCCGAACGATCGGCGCACGGTGAATTTCTGCAAGTCGCGCCAAATCCGCAACGGCACCACCCTGCGCTTCAACCAAGCGCTCAAACCGCTGACGCGCACTTCCGTCATCCAGCAAGCCTCCCAAGGTCTCACGCGAAACCCCAGCGACCTTCTCACCTAAATCGAGCACGATCTTGCGCAAATCCGCAGGCCCAGCCCCGTCCAAGCACTCAAGCGCCTCAATGACTTCAAGCGCATTTCCCACCGCTCTCCCGGTCGGCTCGTCCATCGCATGCAATACCGCGTGCACCTCAACTCCCATTTCCTGGCCCACAGCGACCATGCTCGCCGCCAAAACTTCTGCATCCACCCGAGTTTTCATGAAGGCACCAGAACCGTATTTCACGTCGAGAACCAAGCGGTCCAAACTCTCCGCCAACTTTTTCGACATGATCGAGGCGGTAATCAAAGCAATCGATGGCACGGTGCCTGTCACATCACGCAGTGCATAAAGCTTTTTGTCGGCCGGGCAAAATCGCGCGGTCTGCCCCATCATCACCACTCCAAGTGACTCAAGCTGAGCCACTGCGGCATCCAAGCCCATGCTGATATTGAATCCGGGAATCGCTTCGAGCTTGTCCAGCGTCCCGCCTGTGATGCCCAACCCACGACCAGAAACCATCGGCACCCAAGTCCCCGCACACGCAAGCAGCGGAGCAAGAATCAACGAAACTTTGTCCCCGATGCCACCGGTCGAATGCTTGTCCACCACCGCCGGGCAAGCCTCCCGATAGGAAAAGCAATCTCCACTTGCCATCATCGCACGCGTCAGCGCCGCAGTCTCCGCTGGCGTCATCCCACGAAAAAATACCGCCATCGCGAAGGCTGACATTTGGTAGTCTGGAACCTCGCCGTGTGTGTATGCGCCAATGAGGTTTTCAATCTCTGCTGCGGAAAGCTCCTCGCCCTCGCGCTTGCGTGAAATCAATGTGGGAATATGCATGCCGTTGACCTTACAAAAAATACACGGCTACCGCGACCAGAAAATTAGCTCCGCCTGCTCACCCTGCACATGGCCATTCTAACAATAATTCAAAACAACTATTTCCCCCTCCAATATTTCCGGATCGTCGAAAATCCAATCATCACCATGAATTAAAATTATAACAGAAATTTATCGCCGGACACCCGCTCTTTCTGCTAATGATTAGAGATGCTTTAAAAGCTAGGGTGGCGAAGATCCTCTGTGGCCTTGCTTCTCGCAAGTGCAGCGTCATTCTTGTTATTTCGCAACCCGTCCCCCAATGATCCCACCTCCTCGGCGGACCGCGCCGGGACCGCCCCGACACCCCAGCAATCCGCAACGACCGTCCCTCGTGAAAGCGGATGTCGACCCGAAAA
>JBILPN010000644.1:0-2586 GCA_044373865.1 Luteolibacter sp.
GTGCCCTGAATCTGTGTTGCTGCGGCCGGTGGCAAGAGCTTTTCTCCCAAATCAGGCGCGCAGGCTTGTAACAACTCGGCATCCCAATCCAAGGCCGCAAGATTCATCAAATTCATCCCCGCTCCGTCGCCAAAATCAATCGGAACCGACTTCCCAGCCAAAACCGACGCAATGAACGAGCTCACCAGATGAATCCTGCCCGTCCGCTCGTAATCCGCCGGCGCTTCTTTGAAAAATCTCCGGATTTGCGGCCCGGTGAAGCGCTCAATCGCAATCGAACCACTTTTCCGACACACTTCCGCACTGCCTCCCACCGCGGCCGTGATCTCGGCACACTCGGTCGCCGTGGAGGTATCCATCCAAATCGGCGCGCTCGCCCGTGTCAGCGCCGGCGACAACTGCGCCAGCAAGGATTGCCCGGGATCCAGCATGGCAAGCCGCTCATCGAAGGAGCTGTCGAGATAAACCGAGCCATGCTGCTGGCCGGAACCCGCGAGCAAGCGGACCTGCGAAAGATCAATCTCCGCCGCCAGTCGGGAAAAAAGAAGATCCAAGGCCTCCAACCACATTTGCGGATTTGCATGCACTTCGCCGCCGCTCCCTCCCGGGATAAATCCACTTGGCGCATGATAGTGCGGCAGATCATTGCCAAAATTGACCGACATCTGGCATGCAATCTCACCCGTCTCCGGACGAATCAAAACTGCGGTAAGCGATTGGGTGGATGAATCAAGGCCGAGGAACATGCGCGCAGCTTCCTCAGGGAACCCACGCAATCCAAGATGAATTTACCACGATCCACGAAAATTCAGAATCCCGTGGCCAAGCCCTCCATCCCGCGGCCTCCAAGCACCACAGACCTCCTGTTCGCGGCTTGAACCGCTCAGCGTGATGCGGTCGCAATCAGGGTGAAAAACCCAGCCTCGCAAGTTTATCTGCTCCCGGTGAATCGCCGAATTTCCATGGCAACGTGGGATTCAGGCAACTTGCCGCGCCGCCCCCTCCACGGCACAAATAAAAAAGGGTGACCGCTTTCGCGGCCACCCTAGAATGTTCAATTCAGATTCCGAAGAATTCGAATTAGAAGCCAACGCTCAGCATCGAACCAGCAACGACCTCGTTGGCGGAACCTGCGTATGCGGTGTCATTGTCATCGCTGAGTGCGACGGACAGAGCGACGAATGGCGAAAGCTTTGCAGTTTCGGCAAAGCCCCAGTCAAGCGAGGTCTTGGTGGTCCAAGCGGTTGCTTGGCCTTGCTCTGCAAGGTAGCCCACGTTGGAACCCACGTTGAGCGTGAGGCACTGGCTGAGCTCAAAGCTGCGGCTGAGAGCAAGCTCGGAATAACCGTCGTTGTCCAACTCGATGTCCCAGAAGTAGGTCAGCGATGCCTCTGCAAACCCGAGGTCACGGGAAAGCGAAACATACAGCTCTTGGGAGTCTTGAGGAAGACCGGGATAGAAACCACTACCACCCAAACTTGGGTTGCGGCTAACGAAATCCTCGTTTGCGTAGTAGATATAACCGACCGCTGCGGTGGCAAATCCCAAATCTTTGGAAACTTCGGCATAGAGATCGAGCTCGTCGATATCAAAATCTTTTCCTGTGCCCGCTAATCCTTTGTCATAAGAACCATACCAAGCACCAGCACTCAGGCCGAAGCCATTGTATTCGGTAGACACGTCAACACCTGCTTCAACAAGGTCTTGTCCGAGGTTGAGACCGCGGAAGAGATACTCGTTGGAGTAGCCGGTGTGAATTTCGTATTCGAGTTCAGCCTGAGCTGTGCCAGCCACAAGGGCGGAGGCAGCGGCCAAGGCGCCAATGGTTTTGCAGTAGTTTTGCATCGTGTTATGTTGGTTTTCGGTTGCTGCTTGCGTCCTTGCCTGTGCCAATCTCTCGGAACAGATAGGAGCGAGTCGGAGTTAGCCTCTCACATGCCGCAATGCAGCCGGATCGTCTCACTCGGGGCGAATGTTTCGCATTTCCGAAAGAGCTGTCCAGAAGTATTTTGGCACCGATTGACGGTCCGCGAGGGCAGTTAAGTAAGCAAGCTCCCCCGCCGTGGCAAGTGATTATCCTTCTGAAACCTCATTTTTGCGACACATTCCCCGCTTTGCATCAATCAATTGCCGGAATTTACGGGTTGGCACGGCAGTTGCTTACCCCCGAATTGCATCGCCCGAGGATTTGGAATCGTCGGGTCAGCGCATCTAACCATCCGATCAACCCCGACCACCATGACCAGTCGACATTTAATGAAAGTGCGAGCTCTCACCGCCGCCGCAATCGCGTGTTTTGCCCTTCCCTTGTCCTCGCCCTTGCATGCGCAAGATGCTGCGGCACCGGCAGTTGAAAGTATCGTCGCACCCACCGAGGCAGCTGCACCCGCCGCTCCTGAGGTGGAAGCCGCACCCGCTGAGGAGGCTCCCGCCGAGGGTTCCTACGAGGCATTCATGGCTGGCCCGGATGCGGCCATGTTCGTGGTGAACAACCTGTGGATCTTACTTTCTGCCGCCCTGGTGTTCATCATGCATCTCGGCTTCGCATCGGTGGAATCTGGACTTTGCCAAAAGAAAAATACGGTC
>JBILPN010000093.1:0-9134 GCA_044373865.1 Luteolibacter sp.
TGGCGCGTTGGGACTTGCCGTCGCAGGGTGGGCGCGAACTTATTTTTCCATGTCAGATCCTACTGAATTCGTCATCACAGCGGCTTTTATGGCGGGCCTTGGCGTGTTCGTGGCTGCCTTGCTCCTGCGGAAACTGCGTCGCCAGCAAGGAGGGGGTGCCGACTTGCCAGAAGTTCTGGGCGAGGATGGGATTTCCGCGGTGCCGCAGGGCCCTTTGCCGCCGGAGCTGCCGTTTGGGCGGGTGAAGACTTGGGTTTACCAGCCGTTTGACCTGCTCGGGCTTGGCTTGATTTTTGGCATATTTGCCACGTTGGTGCTCTCTTCCTTGCAGGCTACGGATGACGTGATGAGCGCGCCCAGCCGCGAGGGGCTGGTGGTATCGATCGCTTTTCAATTCATTCTCGCGGGCATTGCCTGCGCATGGGTGATCCGGCGCATCGGCATGGTGGAATGGTTAGGTTTGCGCTGGGAGGGCTGGCGCTGGGTGTTTTTGATTGCGCCGGGGACGGTGCTGGCGATGTGGTTTTTCTTCGGCATGTTGCAGGCTTACGGCTTCATGGAATGGATCGAGTCTTTCGGCGTGGAGGCGGTGCAAGACACGGTGAAATTGTTGCAAGAGTCGAAAGATCCGTGGGTTTTGGGTTTGATGGCGTTTGCGGCGGTGGTGGCAGCGCCGATCTGCGAGGAAATCGTGTTTCGCGGGTATTTCTATCCGGCGGCGAAAAAATTTGTGGGTCCATGGGTTGCCACGTTCAGCTCCGCGCTGATTTTTGCGGCGGCGCACGGGAGCTTGGGAGCGCTGCTTCCCTTGTTCGTTTTCGGCGGCATGCTGGTGTATGTGTATGAGAGGACCGGTTCGCTGTGGGCTCCGGTGGCCGTGCATTTCTGCTTTAACGGGGCGACGGTGCTGTTTCAGTTCGCCGCTCGGTATTTCGAAATCCCAATCGATGCGCCGTGACGACATTGCATGAAATTGGCGAGGATGCCTTGATTGAGCGCTTGGTCGGGTTGATTCCGCGAGATCCGAACCCGCTGGCTGGGCCGGGCGATGATTGTGCGGTGATGGACTTGGGTGAGGCAGTTGCCGAGTTGCAATTGCTGAAAACCGACGCGTTGGTCGAGCGTGTGCATTTCTTGGCGAGCGCGCCCGGGCGGGATGTCGGGTGGAAAGCGGCGGCCCGCGTGGTGTCAGATTTTGCGGCGATGGGTGGCACGCCGGGGCATTTTCTGGTGACTCTCGCGCTGCCTGCCGCGACGGACTTGCGCTGGGTTGAGGATTTGTATCGAGGCATCGGCGCGTGTTTGCGGCAGTTTGGCGGAGTCTTGGCCGGGGGCGAGACCTCCAGCGTGCCGGCAGGTTCGGCTGCTGTCATCTCGATTGCCGCGACCGGGTGGGTCAAACGTGCGGAATTGGTGCTGCGCTCCACCGCCAAACTTGGGGATGCGGTGGTGGTGACGGGTTTCTTAGGCGGCTCGATTTCGGGCAAGCATTTGAATTTCACTCCAAGAATGCTCGAAGCGCGGTGGTTGGTTGCACGGCACAAGCCGACGGCGATGATGGACTTGTCCGACGGCTTGGCGAAGGATTTGCCAAGAATGGCGGAGGCGTCCGGCTGTGGATTTGTGGTGGATGACTCCGCGGTGCCGAGGACTCCGGGCTGCACGGTGGCGCAGGCCTTGGGGGATGGTGAAGATTACGAGCTCCTATTCTGCATCGAGCCAGCGCGCGTGCCGGACCTTTGCAGAGAGTGGGCGCTGGCCTTTCCCGAGTTGCCGCTGGCGGTGGTCGGGCGGATGGTGGAGGCCGGAGCGGGGCAGCGCTTGGCGGGCGGCTGGGAGCATTTCTAAACCTCAGCCGGCTGCGGCCTCACGGAGCGCCTCAAGTTCTTCCCAGCGGCTGTAAAGGCTTGCAGCTCTGGATTTTGTGGCATCCAGCTTGGCGACAAATTCCGGGATTTCTGCGAAACGCTTGGCTTGGAATTCCGGGTCGTGGAGGAGGGCTTCGATGGCTTCAGCCTCTTGTTCGACAGCGAGGATGGTGGTTTCCATGCTTTCCAATTCCGCTTTTTCCTTGAAGGAAAGTTTGCGCCCCTTGGGTTTGGTGGGAGCGGCTGCGGCGGCACTTTTCTGGCGGGCGGCGGCCTCGCGAGCGGCGGCTTGGGCGAGGATGCGGCCGGCGGCTTCCCGCGCTTGGCGTTTTTCAAGGTAGTACGAATAGTTTCCAGCTTGCACCGCGATGCCGTCGTCCTCGAAGGCGATGATCTGGTCGCAGATCCGGTCCAAGAAATAGCGGTCGTGAGAGACCACGATGACCGTGCCGTCGAAGACCGCGAGCGCTTCTTCCAGCATTCTGAGAGATGGCAAGTCGAGGTCGTTGGTGGGTTCGTCGAGGACGATGACGTTGCCGCCATTTTTCAAGACCTTGGCAAGCATCAAGCGGGCGCGCTCGCCGCCGGATAGGAGATCGACGCGTTCATTGATGCGTTTGTCGTCGAAAAGGAAGCGTCGGAGGTAATTCCGTGCGCCGAGAGATTGGTTGCCGAACATCAATTTCTCGTTGCCGTCGGAAATTTCATCCAGCAGCGAGCCGGTGCCGTCGAGCTGCATGCGAGTTTGGTCGATGTAGTTGACCTTCACGCGCTTGCCCGTGACCGCGCTGCCCTCGGTGGGTTCGATTTGGCCGAGGCAGAGCTTGAGCAAGGTCGTCTTGCCGACGCCGTTTCTGCCGACGATGCCGGTGCATTGGCCGGGGCGGAGGCTGAGTGTGAGGTTGCGGAAGAGCCAGCGTGGTGAGCTGGTGGAGCCGACGTTGACGCCCGAGTTTTCCAGTTCGACGACGATGTTTCCCAAGTCTGGCGCGGGGGGGATGAGCAGGTCCATCTCGCGTTCTTCGGGAGGAGCCTCCATGCCGTCCACCTCATAAAACTTGTCGAGGCGGCTGCGTGATTTTGTGCCGCGCGCCTTCACGCCGGAGCGCACCCACTCGAGTTCCTCGCGCAGAAACCGCTGGCGGCGGCGCTCGGTTTGGCTGGCGATTTGCTGGCGGATGGCCTTGGACTCAAGGAATGCCGTGTAATTTCCCGGATGGGAAAAGGCGCGGCCTTGGTCGATCTCGATGATGCGGGTGGCGATGACATCGAGGAAATAGCGGTCGTGAGTCACGAAGATCACCGCACCGGGGAAGCCTTTGAGATAGTCCTCAAGCCAGCGGATGGACTCGGCGTCGAGGTGGTTGGTTGGCTCGTCGAGCAGCAGCAAATCCGGTTGGCAAGCGAGTGCGCGGCAGAGGGCGACCCGGCGTTTTTCGCCGCCGGAAAGTGGGCCGACCAGCGAGTCGAGCGGAGGCGTGCCGAGTGCGGTGGAGGTGGCTTTGATGCGTGCGTCGAGGTTCCAGCCGTCGGTGTGGTCGATGAGGTGGAGGAGGTCCGAAAGTTCGGCGTCGCTGCCCTCGCCATTTTCGTAGCGGCGGATGGCATCGACGATGTCGGCAGCACCGGCGGCGATGTTTTCATGGACGCTGAGGGAGGAATCCAGTTCGAATTCTTGAGGCAGGTATCCGACGCGGAGGGCGCGGCGCAGTGAGATTTCCCCGGAATCCGCCATTTGTTGGCCGGTGAGGATTTTCAGCAGCGAGGTTTTGCCGCAGCCATTGCGGCCGACCATGCCCGTTTTTTCACCGGCAGAGACGGCGAGAGTGACCCCGTCGAGCAGGGTTTGGTAGCCGTAAGTGAGGCGGATTTCGTTGGCGGAGAGGAGAGCTGACATGGGGCGCGGCGCGGATATGGCGCATCGGGCGGGAAAGGTCCATCGTGGATATTGATTGGCGAGGAATCGTCGCGGGTGGGAGGCCTCAGGATTTTTTCCTAAAGTGAAGTGGTCGAGGCGGCTGCGTGAAATTTAGAACAGCGGGCTGAACCACTCAGCGAACTTGATGTAGAGAGGGATTCCGAAAGCCAGGTTGAAGGGGAAGGTGATGCCGAGTGCGAGTGTGAGGTAGTAGCCCGGGTTCGCCTCGGGCAGGGCCACGCGAACGGCGGCGGGAGCGGCGATGTAGGAGGCGCTGCCAGCCATGGCGCCGAGGACCGCGCTGCCGCCCGGAGACAGGCCGGCCATGAGTCCGGCGGCGACGCCGAGTGCGCCATGGATGATCGGGATGAAGCAGCCGAGGAGTGCGAGCCGCATCCCGGCGAAGCGGATGTCTGGCAGTCTGGCCCCCGTCACCAGCCCGAGCTCGATCATGAAAAGGCAGAGCGCGCCTTGGAATGCGCTGGTGAAAAATGGCTGCACTCCCACCAAGCGCTCCGGTCCGCTGAGGAAGCCGATGGCAAGGCCGCCGAGGAGCAGCAAAATGCTTTTTCCGGTGAGCACTTCGTGGAGCGCGGCGGAACCGCCTTGGTGCTTCTCTTTCGAGCGGGCGGATTGTGCAAAGAGCAGGGCGACGACGATGCCGGGGACCTCCAACAAGGCGACGAGCGCGGGTAAGAAACCCTCGGCCGGCATGCCCACGCGCCGCACCGCTTCGCCCACGGCAAGGAAAGTCACCACCGAGACCGAGCCATAATGAGCGGCGATCGCGGCAGAATCCACGCGTCCGAGGCGTGCGACCTTGCGGACCAGAAACCAAGCGATGACCGGGGTGATCCCGCCGAGGGCGATCGTCACCAGCGCAGGAAGCCAGAATGCGGATAGGGGAGTGACGGCGAGGACCGCGCCACCCTTCAGGCCAATCGCGAACAAGAGATAAATCGAGAGCCCTTGGTAAATCGATTCCGGCACTGAAAGGTCACTGCGAAGGAGGCGGGCGATGACGCCGAGAGCAAAACAAAGGACAACGGGAGAGAGTAAATTTTCAACGAGGAGGTGCATGCGCTTGATGCGGTGAGCGTGGCCTTGGCGGGCGTCTGCGAGACAGCAAGAAGAGGCATAGGGGATGGCAAGCCTTTTGAATAATACTTATTTTGGAATCGACTCTTAGGAAAATTCTAAGGATTGATTCCGGCAGATGGAAACACTGAATTATCATCATCTCCGCTACTTTTGGGTGGTCGCCAAGGAGGGGAGTTTGGCCATGGCAGCTGAGCGCATGAGAGTTTCCCAGCCCTCCATTTCCGTGCAGATTCGCGAATTGGAGACCGCGTTTGGTCAGCGATTGTTCAGGCGAGCGGGCCGGAAGAACGAGCTGACGAGTGCGGGGCAGATGGTGTATCGTTACGCCGAGGAGATTTTCGCATTGGGCAACGAGCTGGCCAGCGCATTGGGTGACCCACTGGCGGAGAGTGCGTTGCGCTTGCATGTTGGGCTGACGAGTTCGTTTCCAAAGTTGGTGGGGAACGAGATTCTCAAGCCGGTTTTCGGGTTGGGGCGGGTGGTGCATTTGGTCTGTCGGGAGGGGAAGCAGGAAGACTTGTTGGCGCAGCTTGCCGCACACCGCTTGGACTTGGTGTTGGCGGACAATCCGGCACCGAGCCAGTTGAATTTGAGGGTTTTTGACCATCGTTTGGGTGAGACAGGTTCCTTGTTTTGCGCGGTGGAGGAGCATGCTGTGCGGCTTGCCAAGGAGTTTCCAAATTCGCTGGATGGAGCTGCGGCCTTGCTGCCAGCGGAAAACACGCCACTGCGGCGCGCGGCGGAAACTTGGTTGCGAGCGCGAAATTTGCGGCCGCGCGTGGTGGCGGAGTTTGAAGACCCGGCCTTGATGAAAGTGATGGCGGCGGAGGGGCGCGGCTTCGTTATTTTGCCCGCTGCCTCCGCGGGTATTGCCTTGAAGCGCTATGGCTTGCGGCCGTTCGGGCATGCGCCTGACTGCCAAGTGGCGTTCCATGCGTTCACTGCCGAGCGCTGGATCGCCCATCCGGCGGTGACGGCGATCATGGCCAGCCAGTGCTGGCTGGAGGTGGGTGTCTGAGTTGCCGGGCAGGCTCCGCGTCATCGAGATTCCGGCTTCGCGCTTGCTTGAGTGGGGGCTTGCGAGGATATTCCGTGGCGTCCGATGCCCAGCAAGCCCTTATGTTACCTTTGCCCGTTTTGCGAAAGCGATGTGCGAGTTGGCACGCGCTGTGTGAAGTGCGATAAACTGGCGAAAGCGCGGAAGCCCCTGAAGAAATCTTGGGAACAGGATTCCGCCGAAGATGGCTTGGATTTGCCCGATGAAGCGTTTGATTACAACGAGTTTGTTGCGCGTGAATTCGGCAAGGCCCCGCACCGAGCGCTTGGGCTGCGATGGTATTGGTGGGGGCTAGCGGTGGTTTTGCTGCTGGGGATGATATTCAGCGCGCTGTGGCTGCCTTAGAACGGTGGGTCGTCGTCGAAATCATCATCATTTCGGAGATCATTCATCGCGGGCTCGGCGCTGGAGCTTGCGGCAGGGCGGGCCGAGCTTTGGGTTGCCCGTGAAGAATTCGATGAGGGTGCGGAGGCGGCGCCGTTGGATGTTTGGAGTTTCCAGCACGAGAGATTGACGAAATACTTGCCGTTGTATTCGTTCCCGCGGATGTCGAAGGAGACTTGGACTTCCTGCCCGCAGGCGAAGGAGTCCAGCATGGCGCACTTGTCCTTCACCACCTCAAACTTCAAATCCTGCGGGTATTTGTCGTGCGCGGTGGTGACGACGAACTCGCGTTTGGTGAAGCCGCTTGCGAAGGCTTGCGCGTCACCAATCCATTTCAATTTTCCTGCTGCCTCATACATGGGCACGACTGTTTCAGCCTGAGCGGGGATGTCAAACGTGCGAAGTGGGAAATTTAGAGCAAAAGCGCAATTTGTTCGCCCGGGCCGTGCACGCCTTCGATCAGGATGCCTTCGACATCGGCGGTTTTCGACGGGCCAGTCGCCCAGATGATGTTCGGGCTTTCGCCAAAATGCGCGATGGCGTCCGGGATGCTGCGGTGAATTTCCGCAGGTTCCAAGACGGCGATGTGGACCCAGGGTGAGAGTGCGGCGAGGCGGTGTGAGGTCCGGTGGTCATCGAGAATGAGCGAGCCGGATTCTGCGATGGCCCCGGTGGCACGCGTGACGCCGAATTGGTAATCATCGTAGCGCGCGCGGTCGTATTCAGTCTCGACCGTGAGGCCGGCGGCGGCGAGTTGGCTGCCGATGCGGTCGAAGAGTGCGGGGTCGCAGTAGCCGCGGAGCTGGTGCGTGCTTTTCAAAAAATCCGCCAGTTCCGAGCAGCTGTGCATGGTTTTGCCATTCACAGCGGCGAAGTTGCGGGTGAAAATCTCGGTGAGGTCCTTGCCGACGAGTTTGGGCGCGGAGTGGACGAGTTCGACGTTGTATGCCGGGTAGGCAGCCTTCTCTTTGAGCGCTTCAGTGGCGGCGTGAATTTTGGCAAAAATGGCGGAGCGAGACATGGCGAGGTTTTGAGAGTGAGGAAGGCGGGCACTGGGCAAGCCGGTTGCTTATTTCGAGGATGCGCGGTTTTTCATCCATTTCCGGAAGTCTCCGCCGTGCCACTCGGGGAGGCTGCGTTGGCCGAGCCAGTCTTGGAGTGGCTTGATGGGTGCGACTTGGATGGGCAGGTGGTTCATTGCCTTGCTCATCGTCATGGCCGTGCGCCAAACCGAGGGTGAGGTGGCGAGGTGGGCGAAGGGGGACATCGGGATGGCTCCGGCCGAGGGGACGGATTCGCGTTTCGCCTTGTCACGCAGGCGCAGCAGGAGATCTGGAATCGGGATGTCCACCGGGCAAACCTCGTTGCAGGCCCCGCAGAGTGAGGAGGCTTTTGGAAGGTCTGCCAACTCGGGGAAGCGGCTGCCGAAGAGGATGGGCGAGAGCACAGCACCGACCGGGCCGCCGTAAGTCGAGCGGTAGGCATGGCCGGAGGCTTGGCGATAGACGGGGCAGACGTTTTGGCAGGCTCCGCAGCGGATGCAGCGGAGGATTTCCTTGCAGTTCGAGGCGAGGACGTCGGTGCGGCCGTTGTCCATGAAGACGACGTGCATGTGTTCTGGGCCATCCGGTTGGTTTTCCGCGCGCGGGCCTTGGATGAACTCGGTGTAAACCGTGAGTTGTTGGCCGGTGGCTGAGCGGCCGAGAAGATTGAGGAAAACCGCGAGGTCTTTCTCCTCAGGGATGATTTTTTCAATGCCGACCAGTGCGATGTGCAGGCCGACGGGGGCCATTCCGAAGCGTGAGTTCCCCTCGTTGGTGACGAGCGTGAGGCGGCCGGTGTCGGCGCAGACGAAATTTGCGCCGGTGATGACCGCTTGTGCCTGCATGTATTTTTCACGCAGGTGGACGCGGGCGCGGCGGGTGATGGTCTCCGGATCGTCGTTGTAATCGACGGCAATGCCTTCGCGGAGGAAGGATTTGGCGATGTCGCGGCGGTTCTTGTGGATGATCGGCTTGACGATGTGCGAAGGTTCGTCGCCGTCGAGCTGGATGATGAATTCGCCGAGGTCCGACTCAAGGCACTCCACGCCGTTTTCGATGAGAAACGGGTTGAGGTGAATTTCCTCAGCCGCCATGGACTTGGATTTGGTCAGTTGAGTGACCTCGTGCTGGCGGAGGATGGAAAGGATGGTTTGGCGCGCGTCTTCATCGGTGGATGCGTAGTGGACGTGCACGCCGTGGTCGCTCAGGGATTTTTCCGCTTTTGCGAGGTAGTCGCCGAGGTGGTGGAGGGTGTGATCCTTGATGGCGGCCGCGAGCTTGCGGATCGAGTCCGGATCCGGGTAATCTTGGTGCAAGACGTGGTAGCGCTTGTCCGTGCCCTTGGATGAGCCGTCGATGACCGAGTTTTGTTTCTCGTCGGAAATGTCGCGTGCGTATTGATCGATAGGTTGGATGCCGATCATGAGAGTGAATTTCTGAGGATTTGGATGGCGTGGAGGTGGGTGACCGGGCGGCCTTGAGTGACGGCGAGGCCACTGAGGTGCATGAGGCAGGACATGTCACCGCTGACGAGAATGTCGGGTTGCGTCTCGAGGATGTGGTCGAGTTTCAGCGAGCCCATGCGGCCGGAAATGTGTGGGAAGGTGACGGAGAAAGTGCCGCCGAAGCCGCAGCATTGTTCGGCTTGGCCGAAGGGGGTGACCACGGCGTTCTCGATGGAGCTGAGCAGTTCCAGCGTTGCCTCGCCGCTGTTTGTGCCGCGGCTGTGGCAGGAGCGGTGGAAGGCGATGCGCGTGGTTTTT
>JBILPN010000645.1:0-2583 GCA_044373865.1 Luteolibacter sp.
TCGGCGCTGTGGTGGCCACTTTTTGCCAGCATCCTCTGGGCCTGCCTGCGTGTCCAAGTCGGCATTCCACTGGCTCGTGCCGAGTCCTACACGGTGGCGGAAGCGGCACAAATTTACCGGCTTTCCTCCGGCCAGACCCTCGAAGATGCATCGACGGAGAAACTGTTAGTCCTGGTTTTTCTCCGCCATTTCGGCTGCACCTTCACCCGCCGGATCTTGCGTGGCTTGGAGGAAATCCAGGTGGAAGCCACGCGCCGGGGAGCCGAGCTCGTGCTGGTCCACATGCTCCGCAGCGGCGACGAAATCAGCTACCTCGGGAAAAACAGCAGCATCGCCCGCATCGCGGACCCTCGCTGCGAGCTTTACCGCGCCTTTGGCCTCGGCAAGGGCGGAGTGATCGCGTTGTTCGGCCCGCAAGTCTGGCTGCGCGGAGTGGCCTCACTGATGCAAGGCTGCGGCGTCGGCCACTTGGCGGGTGACGGCCTGCAAATGCCGGGGGCATTTCTGTTCCGTCACGGCGCGATTCTGTCCGCCCAGCCAGCGCGCACCGCAGCGGACCTCCCTGACATCCCAGCCCTATTTCGCGAACTTCCGCCAGAAGGAAGCGCCTCATGAAGTCAGGTTTACTTCTGAAATTCCCAGCCCTGCTCGCCGCATGCCTTCTCGCCTCATGCATCGACGGGCGCGAGGAAATCCACTTGGCGGCCGACGGCAGCGGCCACTTGGAATTGAGCTACTCGATGCCCGCCGCCGCCGCGAAACTCCAGGGCGGTGCCCCCGGCGTGACGCGCTTGATCGAGAAGCTCCTCGCAGAAATCCCGGCGCTCCACTCCACCCGCCACCAAGTCGCGCTCGAGGGCGACCGCTTATCGATCCAGCTTCGCGCCGCCTTCGACTCCGCGCTGGATTTGAAAAAAGCGACTGCCAGCCCCTTCGCCGCGCTTCCCAGCACCGCCAGCCACCTGGTTGGCAAGGTCGATCTACAAGTCCACGGCAGAACCGTCGCATTTTCACGGGTGATCTCGCCCGGCCGCGCCCTCCCCGGCCTGGCCATGCTGCCGAAATCCAGCTTCGAGGGGAACAAGCTCGTTTACATCATCCACCTGCCGACGGCACCCGGCGAGTCGAATGCCACTCGCACGGAAAACCAAGGCCGCACGCTGATCTGGGATTTCCCGCTGGCCGAGGCGCTTCGAAAACCGGTGAACCCGCGCTTCTCCCTCCAAATTCCATTTCCAAAATCGGCGATCGCAGGCCTCTGCGCGCTGCTCATCTTCACGGCCGCCCTCGTGATTTCCCTCCGTCGCAAGCGAGGAAAATCGCGCAATCCCACCTAGGGCGTCGCGTCTTGGCTGGACACTGGTGACAGACCGTGCTGGTTTAGTGCACTATGGCCGTGGAATTTAAAGACTATTACGCCACCCTCGGCGTCTCACGCGATGCCAGCACCGCGGACATCAAAAAAGCATTCCGCAAACTCGCCCGCAAATACCACCCCGACGTCGCGACCGACAAGACCGCTGCCGAGACGAAATTCAAGGAAATCAACGAAGCCAACGAAGTCCTGAGCGACCCCGAGAAGCGCAGGAAATACGACGAACTCGGTGCTGACTGGGAACACGCGCAGCAGGCCGGGCACCCGGGCCGCGGGCCGTTCGCCGGCCAAGACATGGATTTCAACTTCGGCGGCACGGGATTCAGCGATTTTTTCGAGCAATTTTTCAGTGGGGCCAGTCGCCAAGGATTTCCAAGTGGCGGCGGCCCGGCCCAAGCCCGCAAGCGCCAAGGCAAAGATGTCGAGGGCGACATTCTCGTCAGTTTGGAAGAAGTCATGCATGGGGCCGTGCGCGCGCTGAGCCTCCAATCCCGCTCACCACTCACCGGGCAACCGGAGATGCACAACTTCCAAGTCCGCATCCCGCCCGGAGTGACGGCGGGCCAGCGGATCCGCGTCCCCGGCCAAGGCGAGCCCGGCAGTGGCGGCGGTCCGGCCGGGGATCTCTACCTGCGCGTTCGCCACGCCTCCCACCCCGACTTCCACACCGAAGGCCACGACTTGTTCTACGACCTGCGGATCGCCCCTTGGGAAGCCGTCCTCGGCGCGGATCTCAGCGTGCCGACGCTCGATGGCCCCCTCAAACTCCGCATCCCGCCCGGCAGTGAAAATGGCCAGCAACTCCGGGTCCGCGGGCGTGGCCTGCCCAAGGGAAAAGTCGGCGGCCGCGGGGATTTCCACGCCTGCATCACCCTCCAACTCCCCACCACAATCTCAAGCGAGGAACGCGAGTTGTGGGAGAAACTTCGCAGCATTTCCCGCTTCACCCCACGCGCGACGAGCTAGGCAACCACGCTTTCTAGCACAAGCCGCGCTGGGATCTTGACCGGCACGCCCGCCGCAGCGAGCTTGCCCGCATGACGCGTGAATTGATGGCCGAGGTCTTGGAGGAGATCGCTCTGTTGCTCGAACTGAAGGGGGAAAATCCGTTTAAAATCCGTGCCTACCGCCAAGGCGCGGAAACCGTCCGCGCCTTCGAGGGGGAAATCGTCGAGCTCGCCGCAAACCAGCAACTCACTGGCATCAAA
>JBILPN010000646.1:0-2578 GCA_044373865.1 Luteolibacter sp.
AGGCGCCCCATCCATGCTCACCCAAGGCGATCTAATGTCCGCCCTCGCCCCCGTCGCCACCGTCCGCGGAGACACCTTCAAAATCCGCAGCTACGGCGAGGCCACCGGCCCGGATGGCACCACCGTCCTCGCCCGTGCCTGGTGTGAAACAATCGTCCAGCGCGTCCCGGATTTCGTCGATCCCATCGACGCCGCTAACACGCCAATCCTATCTCTCAAGTCCACCGCCAACCAAACCTTTGGCCGCCGCTTCAACATCGTTTCCTTCCGCTGGTTGCACGATCAGGAAATTTAAACTCATCTCTCTCGCTCAAGCTCATGAAACGCCTTCTTCTTTCTCTAGCATGCCTTGCCTGCATGCTCAGCAATTTCCTCACTGCCCAGCAAGCCCCCACCCTCGATCTTGAAATTCGCACGCTTGCCTTCACCCCCGACCTCCAACAAAAATCGGCCTTCGCGCATGACCCCGCCGCTGCGGACAGCGCCGTCGCCACCGCCACCCCCATCAAGTCCTACCTGAATCACGAGTTTGCCGCCATCTCGCTCACCTCACGCAAACTGATTTTTACCACCAAGGCTGACCGCGCATCCCTCAACAACATGGCCGATATCCTCGGCGAATTCACCATCCCGGAAGGCATCAAATCCGCCATTCTCGTCTTCCTCCCCGCCAAACAAGGCAGCAAGCACCGCTACCAAATCATGGCGATCCACGACTCGAAACAGGCATTCCCTAGTGGATCCATCCACATCACCAACCTCAGCCCGCACCCGATCCGAATGATCCTGGAAAAAAAGAATTTCGAGTTCAAACCCGGCCAAACTCAAGTCATCCAAGATCCACCCGTCCGCGACGGTGACATGACCGGCATGCGCACCTTCGTCTTCCGTGAGCAAGCATGGACCCCCGTCGCCACTGGCCTCTGGCCACACCCAGGCCAAGCTCGCGGCCTCAAAATCCTCTTCCAAAACCCAAGCTCCGGCAGCATCCAGCTCCGGGCCTTCGACGACGTGCCTCCTCGCTGAGCCCCCCGTCACCACGCCGCCCAGCCGCGCGCCTGCGCAGACTCGTGACCAAGCAGTTTCCGGGCTTGAACAAACGGGATATCCCCCCGCACACTCCGCCCGCTCCTCGCGAGCCTTCCCTTATGTCCAACTCTCCTGAAATTCGCGTCTTCGCCCCCGCCACGGTGGCCAACGTCGCCTGCGGTTACGACGTCCTCGGTTTTGCCATCGACTCACCCGGCGACGAAATCGTCGTCCGCTTCAGTGACAAACCCGGCCTGCACATCACGAAAATCACCGGAGACAACGGCAAGCTGCCGAAAAATCCCGCTCAAAACTGCGCTGGTGTCGCTGCACTCGACTTGCTGAAACACCTCGGAATGACCGACCGCGGCATCGACATGGAGATTCACAAAAAAATGCCCTTCGGCTCCGGTCTCGGCTCATCCTCAGCCTCATCCGTCGCAGGTGCCTTCGCCGTGAATAAACTCATCGGCGATCCTCTAAGCAAAAAGCAACTGCTACCCTTCGCCATGGCCGGCGAGGCCTCAGCCGACGGCGCTTGGCACGCAGACAACGTTGCGCCATGCCTCTTCGGCGGCATCGTCTTCATCCGCTCAAATGATGAGCTCGACTTTGCGCAAATCCCTGCACCCAAAAACCTCTGGGCCGCCGTCGTCCACCCGGACATCGAAATCCTCACCAAAGTCGCCCGCGAAATCCTCCCCAAGGAAATCCCCCTCGAAAACGCCACCCAACAAATTGGCAACCTCGGTGGCCTACTCTGCGGCCTCATCCAAGAAGATTACGGCCTGATTTCCCGCTCGATCCACGACGTGATTGCCGAGCCTCGCCGCCAAAAACTCATCCCCGAGTTCTACCGCGCCAAACGTGCCGCCCTCGCGGCTGGTGCCCTCGGCTTCTCAATTTCCGGTGCTGGCCCCTCGGTCTTCGCCCTGTGTGAAGGTGAGGAAATCGCGCGCCGAGTCGCAGAAGCCATCACCAAGGTTTTCTTCTCGATCCCTATCGAGAACCAAGCCTACGTCTCCCGGATCAACCCGCACGGCGTCCACGTAGTGGAAGGATAAAATTCCGCCACCCGCACAACCAAAGTTGCAGGCACAAACCGCGCAAGCGTCCAGACGCTTGCCCTGTGGGGCTCAACCCATTGGGTAGAGCCTTACCCATGCCGGCCCACACCCTAGATCCGCGCCGCCAGCCCCTTCAAGGCTCCAGCCCACCCCCCCTCACAACACCGCAAGCAAA
Organism: Luteolibacter sp.; assembly: GCA_044373865.1. Taxonomy (GTDB): domain Bacteria; phylum Verrucomicrobiota; class Verrucomicrobiia; order Verrucomicrobiales; family Akkermansiaceae; genus Luteolibacter. Next base: position 2,272 of record JBILPN010000646.1, read on the forward strand.
AAACTGATTTTTTCTGTCTCCTGCAATTTTTCGTCCAACGGTGTCCAACTTTGAACCAAAAACGTGCTCCTTGAGTGGCCTCCATGCGCACCAGGGGGCCGCTGGTGGGGTTTGGATTGGCGGATCGAAATCGAGCCCATGCTTTCCGCGGAGCGTATAATCGCTCACCCAGCGCATTTGGTGCTTGCTTAAACGGCTGTTAGTTTTGGAAAAAATTTATGCCTAACAAGCCTCTCTGTGAAACAATCGTTAGTGTCGAGTTCTTCAAACCTCTTTGCAGGTTTCTCGACCTTTCCCGGTCCCGCCG
>JBILPN010000647.1:0-2576 GCA_044373865.1 Luteolibacter sp.
AAGAACGTCAAAATCCTCCATGTCGGCCTTTCTGACATCAGCATGCCAAACGTCGATGACCTGCCTGCCGGCTTGGGACGCAGCCAACAACTTCACATGCCCCAGGTGCTCCGCGCCTTCTTCGTTCTGGAGCCTGGACAAGACGTCAATGACATCGACATGACTTGCGAACTTGTGGATGAAAACGACAAGGCGGTTTCCGAACGCTGGGTTTACTTATGGAATCGGCCGGGGCAATAACGCCGCCCCGCAAACCCACTTCAGGGAATTTCCAAACTGAAACCGCGGATGACGCGGCGCGTGACTCGCTCACTGGCCGCAAGCAAACTGCCCGATTTCTCCAAGCAGGCTGGCTCCGAAACAATCGCGAATTATAATTGGAATAGTTCTTGATATCGTCTCGCTGAGATTTAGGTTGCCGCCGCGATGGTCAGTCACTCTCACGAACATTCCCCAGAAATCGAGATTCCTGAAGAGATCTCGGGCCTCCGCATGACGCGTCAGCGCCAAGAGGTTTACCGCATCCTCCAGCAGGAGCGGAACCACCCGACGGCGAACGATGTCTTCATGCGTGTCAAGGACCGCCTGCCAAACATTTCGCTGGCGACGGTTTACAACTGCCTCGAAGCGCTCGTGCAGCATGGCATCATCCGCCAAGTGAATTTCGACCGCGAATCCTCACGCTACTGCCCGAACCTCAACGAGCACGGACACTTCCACGATGAAGTCACCGGAGTCATCCACGACGTGGACTTCAAGCCCGGCATCCATCTTGCTGACGTTCTCAATTTACCTCCCGGCGCCCTCATCGAGGACGTCGAAATCACCTTGCGCGGCAAAATCGCCACCGCTTGATCCACCCTTTTTTCCTCAAACATCACCCCACTTTCCAAACCATGAGCCTCAACATCCAAGACCTCCACGCCACCCTCGAAAACGGCACCGAAATCCTCAAAGGCGTTAATCTCGTCATCCCCAAGGGCGAAGTCCACGCCATCATGGGACCTAACGGCTCCGGCAAATCCACGCTTTCCAAGGTGATCGCTGGCCATGAGAGCTACATCGTCACCCAAGGCTCGGTTCTGCAAGATGGTGAGGAAATTCTTGGTAAGCCGATCGATGAGCGCTCGCGCGGCGGCATTTTCCTCGCCTTCCAGTATCCTTCGGAGGTCCCAGGGGTTTCGAACGCCAACTTCATCCGCGCCGCCCTCCAAGCGCGCCTACCGAAAGGCCAGGAAATCGACGCGGTCGCCTACTACAAGAATCTCTACTCAAAAATGGATTTGCTGGAAATGGACCGCAAATTCACCGCACGCGCCGTGAACGAAGGTTTCTCCGGCGGTGAGAAAAAGCGCAATGAGATCCTTCAGATGCTGATGCTCGAGCCTGAATATTGCATCCTTGATGAAACGGACTCCGGCCTCGACATCGATGCTCTCAAAATCGTCGCCAAAGGCGTCAACGCCATGCGCTCACCGGACCGCGGGATGCTTCTCATCACTCACTATCAACGCCTGCTAGACTACATCAAGCCAGACTACGTTCACGTCATGGCAGAAGGCCGCATCGTCCGTTCCGGCGGCCCCGAGCTGGCTCTAGAGCTTGAAAAAGATGGTTACGAGTTCCTCAAGGAGCCCGCACTCGCCTAAGCGCCCCCAACCTAACACAATAAATTTATGTCCTACGACACCACAGACGTTTTGGATCTTGAAACCCGCGAGGCGATCGACATTGACCGCACCAAGGGCGACTTCACCTTTCCGGAACGCAATAAATTTGACGCCGGGCGCGGTCTGACTTCCGCCACGGTTGACTACATTTCCGACGTAAAGAACGATCCTGACTGGGTTCGTGAATTCCGGCACAAGGCGCTCAAAGTTTTCCAGGAAAAGCCAATGCCGACCAACTGGGCAACCAAGGATTTGGAAGCCATCGACTTCGACATCATTCGCTACTACCTCTCAGATGGAGAGAAGCCGAAGCGTTCGTGGGACGACGTGCCACCGGATGTTTTGGAAACTTTTGAACGGCTGGGAATTCCCCAACAGGAACGTGCCTTCCTTGCTGGCGTGGAGGCGCAATTCGACTCGGAAGCCGCTTACTCCAACGTGAAAGAGGAACTCTCAAAGCAGGGCGTGATTTTCGTCAACTCCGCAGAGGGATTGAAGGAGCATGAGGAAATTTTCCGCCCTTGGTTTGGCAAAGTCATCCCCACCGGAGATAACAAATTTTCCGCATTGAACTCCGCCGTTTTCTCCGGTGGTTCCTTCATCTACATCCCGAAAGGCCTGAAGCTGAAACAGCCGCTCCAAGCGTATTTCCGCATCAATTCGGAAAACTTCGGCCAATTCGAGCGCACTCTCATCATCGCAGATGAGGGCTCGGAGTTGATGTATATGGAAGGGTGCACCGCACCAAAATTCGAAACTGCGACCTTGCACTCGGCAGTCGTGGAGCTTGTGGCGCTGAAGGGCGCGAAGATTCAATACGTGACGGTGCAAAACTGGTCGTCCAATGTCTTCAACCTCGTCACCAAACGTGGCATTGCGATGGAAGACGCTGAGGTCCGCTGGATC
>JBILPN010000094.1:0-9091 GCA_044373865.1 Luteolibacter sp.
GCGAATTGGCCGCCAGCGCGGAATGCTCCGGTGATCTCATCATCCGCAGCCATGGGAAAATCCCCGGAAAAATCCACTGCCGCAGGCTCCGCGTCGAAAAGGGCGTGCGCGTCGAGTTCCTCCACCCCGTCACCGCCAGCTCCGCCGTTATCGACGGCAAGGTCCGCGGCCAGATCTCCTGCACCGGAACGGTCACCCTCGCCAAACGAGCCCACCTCCAAGGCCTCGTCCAAACGTCTTCCCTCATCATCAAGCCCGGTGCCAAACACTCTGGCACCGTCGAAATCATTCCCTCATCTCCCGAGTAACTCCAAGCAATCCAATCCGCCATGCCTGCCGCCCTCGACCTCAAGGAGGAAATTCTCGCCCTCAAAAAAGCCAGAAACGCCGTCATCCTTGCCCACAACTACCAAACCGGCGACATCCAAGACGTCGCGGACTACGTCGGTGACTCGCTCGGCCTCGCCTACCATGCCAAGGCCACCAACGCCGACGTCATCGCATTCTGTGGCGTCCATTTCATGGCGGAAACCGCGAAAATCGTCAACCCAGGCAAAATCGTAATCCTCCCAGATGCAGACGCAGGCTGCTCACTGGAACAATCCTGCCCCGCCCCTCAACTCGACGCTTTCCTCAAGGCAAACGCGGAAAAAAATTATTACGTCATCGCCTACATCAACTGCTCCGGCGGCGTAAAAGCACTCTGCGACGTGATTTGCACCTCCGGAAATGCCGTGAAAATCGTCAACCAAGCCCCGGCCGACCGACCCATCCTCTTCGTCCCCGACGAGAATCTAGGCGCTTGGGTGATGGAACAAACCGGCCGTAAAATGGACCTCTGGAAGGGCAATTGCTACGTCCACGTCGAGTTCACTCGCGACTCGATCCAACGCATCAAAACCGAATTCCCCCAAGCCCTCGTCGTCGCCCACCCAGAATGCACGCAAGCGGTCCGCTTGCTCGCTGACGAGGTTTGCTCGACGGAAAAAATGATTTCCTACTGCCAGAACGCACCGGTCAAAGACATCATCGTCGTCACCGAAAGCGGAATGCTCCACCGCCTCCGCAAGGAATGTCCGGACAAAAACCTCATTGCCGGCCCCACGGACCGCTGCGCCTGCGCTGACTGCCGCTACATGAAAATGAACACGTTGCAGAAACTCCGCGATTGCTTGGACTCGCTGGAGCCGCGTGTCGAGATGGAGGAATCCCTCCGCGCCCGCGCAGAAATTCCGCTGCTCCGCATGCTTGAGCAGTCGAAATAGGCGCGAAGCAGGCCCCAGCCGAATCGAACGAAACGGCTTTTCAATGCCATGCGGGCCGGAATGGCACGGAATGCGCTGTCGAACGGTTTGCGGCCGGATTTTCGGCGTGCCCAAAAGCCATGAGTCATTCTGAAAACCCCGTCTGCCCACTCTACATCGGAGGAAAGTGGATCACCCCCGCGCACAAGCCGGAAAGTTCCGTCTTCAATCCATCGCGCGGCAACATCATCGCCACCGTTCCGATGTGCGGTGCGGCGGAGGTAAATGCCGCAGTTGCCGCCGCCGTCGCCGCCTTCCCGGCTTGGCGCGACACGCCGCCTAACGAGCGCGCCCAAGTGCTTTTCCGCCTCAAAATCATGCTGGAAGACGCCTTCGAGGAGCTCTGCCTCGGCATCGCCACGGAACACGGAAAAACCCTGTCTGAATCTCGCGGAGATCTGCGCCGCGGCATCGAGGTGGTGGAATACGCCTGCGGAATCCCAAGCCTGCTGATGGGGGAGAGCTTGGAAAACATCGCTCGCGGCATCGACTGCCACACCGACCGCCACCCGCTCGGCGTGGTCGCCGGGATCTGCCCATTCAATTTCCCCGCACTCGTCCCCATGTGGATGTGGCCACTCGCCATCGCCTGCGGCAACACCTTCATCCTCAAACCCAGCGAAAAAGTCCCCCTCACCATGCAACGGGTGGTCACGCTGCTGGAGAAGGCGGGCCTCCCTCCCGGCGTCATGAACATCGTCCACGGCGGCCGGGAATGCGTGGACGCGATCCTCGAACACCCGGATGTGAAGGCAATCAGCTTCGTCGGATCAACCCCGGTTGCCCGGGAAATCCACCGCCGCGGCACGCTCCATGGCAAACGCGTCCAAGCTGCGGGCGGTGCTAAAAACTTCATCGTCCTGATGCCGGATGCCGACCTAGACCGCACGGTCGAAGCCGTGAAAGACGCGGCATTCGGCTGCGCTGGCGAGCGCTGCATGGCCGGCTCAACTGCCGTCGCGGTGGGCGACGCAGGTGCCAAACTGCTCCCGGCCCTCGCCGAACGCATCGCCGCCATGACCGTCGGCCCCACCGACCTGCGCGACTCACAACCCGATATGGGCGCAGTCATTTCCGCCGAACACCGCAACCGAGTCTCCGGACTCATCGACGCTGGCGAGCATGCCGGCGCAAAGGTCTTAACCGATGGACGCGGCACAAAAATTCCCAACGCGCCGGATGGATTTTTCCTCGGCCCCACCCTCATCGATCACGTGGACGCGGCCAACCCACTCATGGCAAGCGAAGTCTTCGGCCCGGTGCTCGCCGTCATGCGCGCCTCATCTCTAGACGAGGCCATCGCCGCCGCGAACCGCCAAGCCTTTGGCAATGGCGCAGCAATTTTTACCAACTCAGGCAAGGCCGCCCGGGATTTCCGCCGCCACGTGAGCGCGGGCATGGTCGGCATCAACGTCGGCGTCCCGGCACCCCTCGCCTACTTTCCATTCAGCGGCTGGAATGACTCATTCTTCGGCGATCTCCACATCCAAGGGAAAGAAGGAGTCGAGTTCTACACCCAACGCAAAACCACCACCACTCGCTGGTTTGGTTTCGGCGATGGCGAAATTTGGGCAAAATAACTCCTCACTTCCACCTCCATGGACCTCCTGATTCGCAACGGCAACATCGTCACGGCTGACTCGCAATTCACCGGCGACATCCGATGCCACAACGGCTGCATCGCAGAAATCGGCACGCAGCTCGTCACCCGCGAACCCTGCGAAATCATCGATGCCACGGGGAAGTTTGTCTTTCCGGGGTTCATCGATCCACACGTGCACATCTATCTGCCGTTCATGGGGACCTTCTCAAAGGATGATTACGCGAGCGGCAGCAAAGCGGCGCTGATGGGCGGGACCACCACCTTGATTGAAATGTGCTGCCCGTCACGCAGCGAGGACCCGCTCGCCGCGCTGCAACTTTGGAAAAGCAAGGCCGCCGGAATTTCCTCCTGCGACTACAGCTTCCACATGGGCGTCACCCGCTTCGACTCCACCACCCCTGCGGCCCTGAAAACCATCGTCGCCGACGAGGGAATCACTTCTTTCAAGGTGTTTTTAGCCTACAAAGGTGCCTTCGGAATCAACGACACCGAGCTTTATGAAACTCTCGCTCTCGCCCGTCAACTGGGCGTGGTGGTGACTGCGCATTGCGAAAATGCGGACTTGGTCGCGGAAATGCAGAGCAAACTCCTCGCCGAGGGAAAAACTGGGCCTGAGTGGCACGAACGCTCCCGCCCCATTTCCGTGGAGGCGGAGGGATGCCACCATTTGATGACTTTTGCCGAGCTAACAGGCGCCGAAGTTTACGTCGTGCACACCAGCTGCATCCCCGCCGTGGAGGCCATCAACGCCGCGAGAAAACGCGGGGTCCGAGCGTGGATCGAAACCGTCGCCCCTTACCTAACGCTCGATCACCGCTTTGCCGAAAAGCCGGATTTCGAGGGGGCAAAGTATGTGATGAGCCCGCCCATCCGCTCCCCGGAACATGGTGATTTCCTGTGGCAGGCTCTCGCCGACGGCACGGTGGATACGGTCGGCACGGACCATGCGCCATTCGACTTCGCAAGCCAGAAACAGATGGGAAATCCAGACCCAGCGAAGTGCCTGGACGCCATGGGCAAGCCCACCGGAACCCCCGGGAATTTCACCCTCATCCCCAACGGCATCCCAAGCGTCGAGGAACGTGTCAAACTGCTTTACAGCGAGGGAGTTCTCCGGCACCGCATCGACCTCCAAACTCTCGTCCGCTGCGCCAGCACCAAGGCGGCACAAATCTTTGGACTCTATCCGCGCAAGGGGGCCATCCAAGTCGGCAGCGACGCGGATCTGGTGGTATGGGACCCATCTTGGACCGGCAAAATATCTGCAAGCACCCACTCGATGGCCACCGACTACTCGGCCTTCGAAGGCAGAGAAATTACCGGCCGCGCAGAACTCGTCTGTGTCCGCGGAGAAGTGATGGTGCGTGGTGGTGAGTGGGTCGGCACTCCCGGCAAGGGCATTTTTCTCGGGCGGAAACCCAAAAGCTCCTGAGTCATGCTGCCTACCAGTTCCGCTTCCGCCCGATCGATGCACCAACTTGCTTGGCTCGCTTAGGCCTCGGCTTCGCTCTCGATCTCACTCTCAGAAAAACGTCCTAACACGGGTCAAAACCTAATTTCCACCATGCCCCAACTTCCTCCATCCGACCACATTCCGCTGCCTTACCATGGCCCCTCACCTGAGGAAGTCTTGGCCATGCGAAAGGAATTCCTCAGCCCTGCGATCTTTCATTACTATCGGAAGCCTATCATGATCGTGGAGGGCAAGGGCCAATATCTGTTTGATCAAACTGGCAGGCGCTACCTCGACGGCTTCGGCGGCATTGTCACCGTGAGCGTCGGCCACTGTCACCCAGAGGTGGTGAAGGCGGCAAACCTTCAAAACGAGACGATCCAACACACCACCACCATCTACCTCAACCCGGGAATCGCCGAATACGCGAAGGAACTCGCCGCGAAAATGCCGGGGGATTTGAAGGTCTGCTACTTCGTCAACTCGGGCTCGGAGGCAAATGACTTGGCGACGATGATGGCGCGCGCTCACACGGGAAACTACGATCTCATCGCACTCCGCAACGCCTACCACGGCGGCAGTCCGGGCACCATGGCGCTGACCTCTCACCACACGTGGAAATTCAACATCCCGCACTCATTCGGCGTCCAACACGCGAGAATGCCTGACCTCTACCGCGGCCCACACGGCGCGGACGATCCTGATGCCGGGAGGAAATACGCTGCGGATGTCTCCGAGCTGATTCAATTCGGCAGCTCAGGCAGAATCGCTGCGTTTGTCGCCGAGTCGATCCAAGGTGTCGGAGGAGCGGTCGTCTTTCCAGACGGCTACCTCAAGCACGCATACGAACATGCGCGCGCAGCCGGCGGATTGTGCATTGCTGACGAAGTCCAAGCGGGCTTTGGCCGAACCGGCACCCACTTTTGGGGATTTGAAACGCAAGGCGTCATCCCGGACATCGTGACCATGGCCAAAGGCATCGGCAATGGCTGCCCGCTTGCCGCCGTCGTCACCACTCCGGAAATCGCCCGCTCACTCGCCAGCCGCATCCACTTCAACACCTTCGGCGGAAATCCCGTAAGCTGCGCCCAAGGACGCGCGGTCTTGCGCGTCATCGAACATGAAAAATTGCAGGAAAACTCGCGAAACATCGGCGCTCGACTCATCCATGGCTTCGAAAAAATGGCGGACAAACACTCCATCATCGGTCAAGTCCGCGGAAAGGGCCTGATGCTCGGCGTGGAGCTCGTCAAAGACCGCAACACCAAAGAACCGGCGAAGGAAGAGTGCGCAGAAGTCTTCGAGCGCTGCAAAGACCTCGGCCTGCTCATCGGAAAAGGCGGTCTTTGGGGCAACACTCTGCGCATCAAACCACCAATGTGCCTGAGCACCGCAGACGCGGATTTCATGCTTGAGGTCATCGATGAAGCCATGACCGGACTTTGAAAAAGCCTAAGGTCACGCCTCCGCAGGCTTGATCTTGAGCGGCGGCTTCCAATTCCGATGAATCCAAACGCTCTGAACCAAGCCGAGAAGAAACATGCAAATCACCACAAAAGTTCCTGAGTAACTCACCAAGGGCAGCGGAATTCCCGTGATCGGCATGAGCAGCTGGCACATGCCGATGCTCTCGAAAACGTGCGCGAAAAATAAGGCCACAATCAGACACGCCAGCAAACGCCCGGAGACATCCCGGCTATAAAACGCGATAAAAAGCCCTTGGATGAGCAATAACGCGAACGCCGTCAGCAAAAGCAAACCACCTCGGAAACCCAACTCCTCACCAATGACGGCAAAAATGTAGTCGTTGTGTGCCGTGTCGCGCGGGATGAAGCCCTTATCATGCAAAGAACCCTTCTCCGCCGTCGCCATGTAGCCCGTGCCTTTCCAACCGGCCTTCCCGATCGCCATCGAGACATTGTGTGGCGCATACGCATCGCCGCTGATGTCAACCTCCCGGCCTTGCAACATCCGCAACCAAACATCGATCCGCTCCGGACCGCGTGAGGAAACCAAGGGCAACGCGACAAAATACAGCAAGGGAAGCACGCCAACCCCAATGAACGCCATGCACGTCAAATACCGAAACGGCGTCCCACCGATCAGCAACGCAACAATCGCCACCGGAATCCAAACCAACGCGGAGCCCATGTCCCCCATTTTCATCACCATCAAAAATGGCCCCGCCGCCACCAAGCCAATGATGCCAATGCGCACAATCGGAGCCCCTAGCCAGCGATGCAATTTCGGCAAATCCTGCAATAGCCACGCAATCAACAAAATCCCCGCCGTGATCCCCAACTGCGCCGGCTGAAACGAAAAGCCACCAAGCCGCAGCTGGTGGACCGAGTCATCCTGCTGCATCGCGACCGCCATCAGGCCCATGCTCACCACATAAAATGGCAATCCCAACCAGCGAATCCACCGATAATCCACCAAGGCCACTGCGAAGTAGGCAACACTGCCAATCAGAATGAAGGTCTTCTGCTTGGTCGCGAAGTAAGCCCCTGCGGAGCCAAATTTCTCAAGGTTCTCCTGGCTCACCGCGACGTGCCGCGCGGCGCTCTCAATCATGAAAACGCCGAAAATCAGGAGCCCGTACATCACCAATACGAACACCCAATTCATCCCAAGAATCTTCCTTAAAAATGGCGTCATGCGAACCGCTGGCGACCATACCCCGCGAAATCCGCGTGGCAAGGCAGGGATGAGAATTTACCGAACACGCGGAGCAGCGTCGGCAGGACTTCAAAAAAACACCTCGCAACCCAAAGGCTGCGAGGTGCTTAAAATCAAGGAATTTGCCGCAAACTCATGCTGTCCGGAGCGCGGAAACGCGACTCAACTCACGCATCAGCGCACGAGTCTCATCCTGCCAACGGTTCAAAACCTCGCGCGAAAGCTGCACACGGCCAGAAACCGCAGTTTCCAACTCATGATAATTTGCCGAAAGCTGCTCAACCAATTCATGCAGCGCATCTGCCGTGCGTTGCGCAGCGCCATGCTGTTCCAAGCGGATCTCCGCAAGCCGCTTCTGCGCGCTGCGGCGTGCCTCGCCCATTTCGGCAAGAAGAATGCGACCATCTGGCACTCGGCGGAGTCCATCCACCAATCCCAGCTTCGACAAAGTCCAAATCGTCCATTTGCTTGGATCCCACTGCCATGGCTTCACGCCATTCCGGTAGTCATGCTGGAACTCGTGGTGATAATTGTGATATCCCTCACCGAAGGTCAGAAACGCCATAATCGCACTGTCTCTGGCACTGTGGCTGGTCGAATACGGCTGCCGCCCAACCGTGTGGCAGAGCGAATTGATGAAAAATGTGCAATGCTGAGCCACCACGATCCGTGCAACTCCAGCAATGAGAAAACCACCGATCGCCCCGGTCACCGGGCTCATGCCCCACGCAAGATTCCACAAGGCTCCCAAAATGGTCGGGATGATCAATCCCACCACAAACCCAATCCAATGCACGTAGCGGTGCTGCCACATGACTAGCTTGTCCTTGCGAAGGTCCGCAACATTGTCAAGGGGCGGCTCAGGATCCAGCTTGAAGAGCAACCAACCAATGTGCGCCCAGAAAAATCCTTTGGAAATGTCGTAGGGATCGCCCTCATGATCCACATGCTTGTGGTGGCGGCGGTGATCCGATGCCCAGTTCAAACAAGAGTTTTCAAACGCACAGGCTCCGAAAACCAAGGTGAACAACTTGACCGGAAGCTTCGCCTTGAACGACAAATGCGAAAACAGCCGATGGTAGCCGACCGTGATGCTCATCATCGTCGCGGTCACATAAAAAAAGAACATGCCGAACTGAAACCAGTCCATGCCGACTTTAACGAGGTAGATGGGAACGCCGACCAGAGCAATCAACGCGGTGCCGATTAGGAATGAACTGGTCACCCAGTTCACCCGTTCAAATGGAATACGATACATAATTGGGGTATTGAAAGTCCTTCAGCAGTCGGATGTTTAACCGAGCGGTCGCCGCAACTGCGCGTCGATAGCCAAAGGATGAAGGTGAATACCTGATGATCGTCAGCCGCGCAAGCCCCCCTTTTTTCAATTTCACAGCGGGTTCTGTCTTGACAAGCCACTCTGATTCCCCCATCTAGCGCGCCCCGAACGAATCGCGGAACCAAACCAAACCAACCAAGAATCATCGCATGCGTGGAGTGACTGTGAAGAAAGGCGAGCCCGTTGACCGTGCTCTCAAGCGTCTCAAGACCAAATTAGACACCGAGGGTATCCTCGAAGAAATGCGCCGCCGCCGCGCATTTGAGACCCCCACCGAGCGCAAACAGCGCAAACTCCGTTCCGCATCCAAGCGCAACAAAATCCGCTGGCGCTACTCGAACGCACCTGCTGCCGAGCGTTCCGAATCCGCTGAGTAATTTTCCAGGTTCCGCAATTTTGGGAATGAACGGATGCCACACGGCATCCGTTTTTTTATGCCCAGATCACGCATCCCAACTCAAAAAACTCCTTTAGAGTCCGCCTGCGACGTTTTTTGCAGGATTTCCCACACAAATCCGGTATCCGTCGGCATGACAAAATTGAATACACTGCTAGGCATGGCGGCGGCATGGGTCATGCCAGTCATGGGTCAGGAAGTTCCCAAAGTGCTCGCGCTCGGCGCACCCGCCCCGGAATTCTCATTGCCCGGAACGGACTCGAAAACTTACTCACTCTCCAGTTTCGCCAATGCCAAGGCACTCTGCGTGATCTTC
>JBILPN010000095.1:0-9086 GCA_044373865.1 Luteolibacter sp.
CGATGAACTGGCGAGATCGCAAGGAACTGAAAAGGCAACGGCGCGGTGGAGCCTTGGCGGCAGAGTTGCCGGGGCCTCGCCGAGATACTTGAGTGTTAAGTTGCCGCCGAGGCTGAAGCCGATCAGATCCACGGTGCGAGCCGAGTGACCTTGCAGGGCGTGGTGGACAATCGCAGCGAGGTCGTCGCTTGCACCGCTGTGATACATGCGAAGGAGCCGATTTGTCTCCGCACCGCAACCGCGGAAATTCCATGCGAGCACATCCCAACCGCGCCGGATGAGGGCGGCGGCCATGCCTTGGATGTATTCCGCGCGGGTGTCGGCTTCCAGTCCATGGCTGAGAATTGCCAAGCGGTCGCTGCCGCGAGTTGCCCATTCCAAATCCAAAAAATCGCCGTCGGGGAGTTCGAGACGTTCGCGTTCATGCGTGACGTGCGCGACCCTGCGGAAAAGTGCGGGTTGGAGCGTTTGCAAGTGTCCGCCAGGAAGCCAGAACGGTGGGCGGTAGCTTGAAATTTCAGAAAATGGCATGGTTTCCGTGGGTAACTTATCGGGATCCCTGAACAATGGCGCTTGTCATCCTCTCACATCAGGTATAGCCGTCCAGCGTCTTCGACAAATTACCATGACCTTTTTTATCCTTTGGTGCCTAGCAGGCCTCGCAGTTGGCATCGTTTTCGCCTCATTTTTTGAATGGACGCTCCATAAGTATGTCATGCACCGCCCGGTTGGGAGTTTCCGCTATGCATTTCAAGCGCATGCGGTGGTTCACCACAAGACCTTCAAGGCGGATCACACCTACCACCTCATTCATGAGAAGGATAAGGAGACGATTCCGATGGCATGGTGGAATGGCCCGGTCTTGGTCCTGATGGGCGCAACGCCTTTCGCGCTGTTGTCATGGGCGACAGGTGAGTGGGCTTTCGTGATTGGTGGCGGCTTGGCCTTTGCATCCTACTATTGTTTCTATGAATACATTCACTGGTGCATGCATTTGCCGAAGGCGCGCCGCGTCGAGAAACCTTGGTGGTTCCGCCGTTTGAATGGTCATCACTTGTTGCACCACCGCTACATGCACAAAAATTTCAACGTCGTGTTGCCAATTGCCGATCTTTGCTTGGGAACCTTCATGGCGCGTGCCAAAACTCATTTTGCCCAGGCAAAAGGCGCTTCGGTGCCGGACGTGCAGCCTTTGGGTTGAGTTCAGCAGTTTTTCTCACATCACGGGGCGGTCCAATTCCGCTTCGGGAGCATCTGGCTCAGCGGGCGGCGCTTGGGGCAATGCGGGTGTGATCGATCAGCCGCACCTCACGGTAAAACACCGCAGTGGCAAGGATGGCGGGTCGCTTGATTTCAGCGATCGGCTCCAAGCTTTCCTCATCGACCAGCGCGAGGTAGTCAATCCGAGCCAGCGGGGATGCTTCGATTTCCGCACGGGCTGCGGCGAGGATTTCCGTTACCGAACTGAGCCTTGCTGCCTGGGTCAAAGCCCGTTGGATGCGAGGAGCGTCATCGCGTTCAGTCGAGTTGAGTCGCACATTGCGGGATGACATGGCGAGGCCGTCCGGCTCCCGGACCGTGGGGCATGGGACAATTTCCACCGGCACATCCAGATCACGGACCATGCGGCGGATGATCGCGAGTTGTTGAAAGTCTTTCTCTCCAAAAACCGCCGCCGTGCACTGGGTCAGCAAGAACAACTTCAGCACCACCGTGCAAACGCCATCAAAGTGTCCGGGGCGGCTTGCTCCGCAAAGGTTGCGCGAGAGGCTCGCTTCGGTGACGGTGACCGAGCGATCCGGAAAATACATGGACGCAACTTCCGGGGCAAAGACGAGATCCACGCCCTCCGCCTCGCAAGCAGCCAAATCGGCAGCCATCGGGCGCGGGTAAGCGCTCAAGTCCGAGGCGCGGTCAAACTGGATGGGATTGACGAAAATTGACACCACCACGGTTCCCCGCGGGCCGGCGAGAGCGCGCGCGGCGCGAATCAGTTGGAGGTGGCCCGCGTGGAGCGCTCCCATGGTCGGCACCAAGATTCTTGGGCCATGCAAGTCAGTCAGAATTTTCCGGAGTGCGTCTGTGCTCTCAACAATCGTCATGTGCGAGACTAATCTGGCTGACTCAGGCAAGGCAAGTTCTAGCCGTGCGCGGACTTTTTGCCGGGCCGAGATATCTTCTTGATCTTGGCCGATAGAAAATGAAGTGTCTCATTGTAATACAAAACACCTCCGGAAAATGCACTTACACAGAACACCACCCCGCAAGGAAGATATTGCAGAATTGGAGCCCTTTGAGGGTTTGGGCTTGGACCGGATCAGCCTCGTCACCAACCTTGCAGAGGCCACGGAGGCCTTGGAAGTGCTGATGTTGGCGGGGGAACTCGGCTTCGATACCGAATCCAAGCCGACATTCCGCAAAGGCGAGCGCTCCACTGGGCCGCACGTCTTGCAGTTCGCAACGGCGGAGCGGGCCTACATTTTTCAATCGCATGTTGAGGAGTGCTTGCCGGTGGTTATGCGTCTGCTAGAATCAGGCGACGTGAAAAAAATCGGCTTTGGCTTGAGTGGGGATTTGAGTCACATTGCTGCTAGGTTTGGAATTCGGCCAAGCTCGGTGGTGGATTTGGACAGTTCATTTCGCAGGCTCGGCTATCGGAATGCGGTGGGTGCGAAGTCGGCGATCGCGATTTTATTTCAGCAACGCATGATGAAATCCAAGACCACCACCACGTCGAATTGGTCGAGTCACAACTTGAGCGAGCGACAATTGATGTATGCGGCGAATGACGCGTATGCGGCGATCCGGGTGTTTCATGCGATGCGTGAAGGCGGGCAGGTAAGTTAGGAACTCAAGGGAGGATCGCTTGGAGTTCCCAAGTGCGTTTCGAGCGGGGGGTGCCCGGTCCATTGTAACCGAGCAGGCGGTAGGAGTTAGGTTTGAGCTTTTGGTTGGCGAGTGCGGAGTCGAGCGCATTGCGGGCGCGCATCAGGTTTTTTTCGGAGTCGGTGCCTTGCCAAGTGTAGCTGAGTGCTTTGCTGGCTGGGACATCACGCACTTCAATGGTTTCGCCGGATGGTCCGACGGTGCCGACGGATTTGTTTTGGTATAGAAATGCCATGCGTGATTTTTCGATGGTTTGGCCGGGAGCGGTTTCGATCGCCATTTCCACGGGTGCGGTCATCGGGATGTCATTCTTTTTGATGTGGCTGAAGAGCCGCCAGAACGCAAGGTTCTCGCCTTTTTGGGTGGTGAATGCCGCGCGGTAAGCCGGGTAGGATTTTTGGGAAACTTGGTCGTAGGGGCCGGGTGTCGGCCACCCCTGAGGAAGTGGAGCCTCGGAAATATAAGCAGGCGGACCTGACTTTTCAGCGACGGTGGTGCAGGAGCAGAGCGCGGCGAGTGTGAGGCAAAACAAGGTTTTCATTTGCAGTAGCAAAGGCTCGCTGCGGGAAAACTCAAGTGCCATTTCCAGCACTTTGAAATGCCTCAAGTTTCTTGGCGGGAAATCGGTGATCGGGGTGGCAAATACGCCCTAGGGATGAAATCCCGTGTACGCGGGATATGGGATTTGCAGGAATTCCTCTATAGATTGAAATGAAGGGCGACTCGGGATTTCTGGGTTGCCGACCCTTAAAGCCCATGTCGCGAATGATTCAACAGATTGTGATTTTGTCCCTGCTGCTCGGTGGAGTCTCGCCGGCGGTGATGTATAACCGGGATACAGGCAGTGCGAAATCTGAGGAACTTGCAGCGTTGCCGCCCTTCACAAGTCGAGCGAATATTGGCGGTTGCACGGCGGTGTTGATCGCTCCCAATGTGCTTCTGAGCGCGTCTCACTGTGTGAACTATGCGGCAAGTGGCACTGTCACCGCCACGTGGAATGGTCAAACACGCAGTGGTGCTGTGTTCACGAAGGTGGGGGCGGATCACATGGTTATCGTAACAGGCACTCCTTTCGATGGAACATTGGGGAAGATGACCGCGCCATATTCTGGATCTGCTGAGAATGGCAGGCTGGTGTGGAAAGTCGGCAGCGGTGGCAATGGCGTGATTGGTTATGGCGGAACCGGACCTTTCTATGATGGGAAATTCCGGGCGATGAGCAACCGGATCGAGGTCAATAACGTGGCGTCACCTCCTCCAGCCGCGACTGGGGATTGGCTATACTATGATTTTGATGGGCCACCATCGCGGCTGCAAAACTCTGCGCGGCCGACGACATGGTATGAGGGCGGCACCGCACCGGGTGACTCTGGCGGGCCTTTGTATATGTTTGAAAATGGGCGCTGGTTTGTGGTCGGAGTGACCAGCGGACCCGATGCTGGATTCTATCGAGACGGGCGGGTGCGGACCGACATGGCCGAGATCGAAACCCAAAGCTCTTACAAGTGGGCGCGGCCAACGACTCCAGCGTTAGAAATGAAGTGGCTTGCGCAAGATCTAACATCAACTGTTGCGAATGGTGCTGCGGTGCTTGCGTGGCCACGTGAAGGCGGCGCGGACGCATGGACGAATCAAGCGGAGCTCGGCGCGGTGGGCAGTGCGAGTCTTTTGCACGCAGCGACGCCGACGGGCATGGCCGCCGTCGATTTTCCGGGAAACGCGCGCTTGATGCTGCCATCCAGCTCCAATCCGTTAGTCGGTGAAACTGCTTTCACGGTGGCCATGGTGGTGCGTTTGGATGGGGCGGGCGCGGGGGATGAAACGACCTGGAGCAATAACACCGGGATCTTGGACGCAGATGAAGCTGGCGTGAAGAATGATTGGGGTCTTGCTCTTTCGAATACTGGCAAAGTGGGGCTTGGCATTGGCAATGCGGACCTCACCCAATACAGCGGGGGCAGCTCGCTGGCGAATGGGCAGTGGCGAGTGGTGGTGGCGACCTGGGATGGGTCAGAGGTGACGGGAGATGCTGCGGGCAACGACAAGAACTTGGCGGTTTATGTCGATGCGGTTTCCAATGTGACACGTCGCCAAGCCGCAGAATTTCTGAACGTGGAGCGGACCGGAGTTTCTCTATCACTCGGTGGCAGTCGCGAGGCGGCTCGATTTCTCGACGGCGGGATCGCAGAAGTCCGGTTGTATCGTGGGGCACTCGATGAAGACTCCGTCGCAGCCTTGATCGCCGAATTGAGGAATCGGCACTTGGTTCCGGAAGCGCGTTTGACATTGAGCCAGCCCGCGACCGGACGTGCGGCGGTTTTTCTCAATCAAGGTTTGGTGGTTGATGGGGTTGCGACGGGCAACATTGGCATCACGCAAACGAGCGGACCCGGGACGGCAGCGATCGGGAGTCCATCGGCATTTCCGGCATACTTCACCTTTCCAAGTCTTGGAACCTATCAATTTAATATCACCGCGACAAATGGGAGTTCCATGGTCACCCAGACCCTGCGCGTGGAGGTGCTGGCCCCTGGCAGTGAGAGTGGCGCGAGTTTTGCTGGGGCGGAAATTCCAGTGACTTCGGCGTGGAAACTCGGAAATATCGGTGATGCTACGATGGCGGGAAGTGCGACATTTGGAGCTACAAGTGTCTCGCTCACCGGGTCGGGAATGGGGTTTCAGGAAGTGAGTGACTCGATGCGCTATGTATGGAAGGAGCTGGTAGGTGATGGAGCTGTGACGGCGCGAGTGACGGGTTTCACTGCTAGCAATGGAGGCAAGGCATTTGGAGGGATCATGCTGCGTTCATCATTATTGCGCGAGAGTCCAAATGTCGCCGCAACGGTGATCAGCGGCGGTGGGCTGCGTTTCACGAGGCGATTGGAAGCGGCGTCCTACACCGAGCCGACACTTCATACCTTGCGTGCGCCATACTGGGTGCGAGTGCGACGGATCGGCAATCAGTTCACCGGATTCAGAAGTGAGGATGGCGTGAATTGGGTGCAGCAGGGAACTCAAACCACGATTGAAAGCATGCCCGCAACTGCGGTTTGGGGCTTGGCGGTAACGGGGCACACCAATAGCTCCGTCTCACAAGTTCGATTTGACCAGGTCTCGTTGCTGCCGCTTGCTGCGCAGACGGAGCCGGGAAATTCTTGGCTGGGTGCGGACATTGGTGCGCCGGAAATCGCAGGTTCACAAACGGTGAGTGGCGGTGTTTTCAATCTGAGCGGGAGTGGAGCCGATATCTTTGGCACGAGCGACCAATTCTATTTTCTATCACAATCCTATGCTGGAGATGCGCAGTTGACCGCCCGGGTTCTATCACAAGATCGGAGTGATCCCTGGGCAAAGGCGGGAGTGATGGTGCGTGCTTCGACGGCAGCGACCGCGCAGAATGCGTTCATGGCGGCCACGCCTTTGAACGGTTTGCCATTTCAGGTGCGTCAAACGGCTGCTGGGATGACATCAGGCGACGGGGGTGGGACCGCAGGCTTCACGGCTCCGCACTGGTTGCGCTTGGTCCGTGCTGGTAATACCTTCACCTGCTATCGCTCGACGGATGGATTGAGTTGGCTGCAGCTTGGTCCATCAGAAGTCATTGCCGATGCACCCTCGCGGATGCTTGCTGGAGTGTTAGTGGCATCGATTAATAACAATGGCAACTCGGTGGCGAATTTTGACAATGTTTCAGTTGTGCAGGATGGGGCAATTCCTTTGGTTCCCAGTCTTGAGTTTGCAGCGGGACAGAATCCATCAGTTGCGAACAATTTCACTTTGCTTGCCAGCTCCAGCGCCGGTGCAGTGCGCACTTGGGAGCAACTCAGCGGCCCGGGAACCCTGACGTTTCGGACACAAAACACTGCAACGCCGCAAACGGCATTCACCAAGCGGGGGGTCTATGGAATCCGGACCACAGCTGAGGCGAACGGTCTAACGACATTCGTGGATCAATCGCTTGATCTAAAGCTCGATGCGCGTTGGGATTTTGGAGCTGCGGGAAATTTTGAAGGCTGGACGACGGTGAATTCCACGGGTGCTGCGGTGGCGAGTGGCGTGTTATCGGCAATCGCAGGAAGCGATCCGCAAGTCTCAAAGTCTGGCGCGGCTTATGTGAGTGGGGCGCTCGCAAAGCATTGGCTCGTCCGCTATCGTGGCACGGTGACTGGCACCACCCAACTTTTTTGGGGGACTACGGCGCTTGGCGGATTTGCGGGCGCGCGTTCGGTGAACTTCAATTATTCAACCGCGAATGTTTGGAATGGTTTGTTGTTCGATCCATCGCTGTCCAGTGCGTGGGATGATCAATTCATCGTGAATTTCCGTTTCGATCCTGCGGGCGGGACGGGGGCGGGATATGAAATTGATTGGATGGCATTGTCAGACGGGGATTTCGATGGAGATGGTTTGAGTGACATCGAAGAGGGAGGGGCGGATCCGGATCAGGATGGTTTGCCAAATTTTGAGGATGATGATTCGAATGGTGATGGTGTCCCTGATCGACCGGTGCCAGCAGTTGACTTGGATCTTGATGGATATTCGGACTTGTCAGAGTTGGAGCTCTATTGGAACGCACAGCCTTTGGGGAAGATGTGGCAGCTTTCTTCAAACGATTGGAATACGGGCGCTCTAGCAAGCGGCACGCAGATGGCTTGGAAGGGCGGCGATAATGTGAATTTCGATCAGCCCGCTTCTTACACGGTGAGTTTGGATTCCGTGTTTGCGCCCGGGCAGGTGCGGTTTCTTGCAGGGAATGTGACGTTTGGAGGAGCGGGTGGTTTGATTGCCTCAAGCGTGATGGTAAATCAAGGAGCTTCTCTAATCGCCTCTGGCAACCAATTGTTCGCGCCGGGACTGACTGCTTTTTCCGTGGATGGGTCTTATGCATCAAGCGCAGCCGCAAGCGAGGGGCGTCTGGTGGATTTAACTGGAAGTGGCCGCGTCACAGCCGGGGTTCTACGGGTGGGGCGGGGGAATTTTAGTGGGGTGCTTGAAGGCGATTCATCACTCATCAAGGAAAGCGAAGGCAGCTTGTTGCTTACGGGGAATCATAGCAACAGCGGCGGCATTCTCGTGAATGTCGGACTTTTAGAAATCGGGAATGGTGGCAGCAGCGGCAGCCTCGGCTCGGGATTGATCCTTAACTCCGGCACGCTTCGCTTCAATCGCTCTGACGAATCCATCATGGCGGGCGAGATCCGTGGCGGAAGTTTCGGCAAGTTAGGCGCGGGAACTCTCACGCTCAGCGGCAATAACAGCTTTGGCAGCGGGACTTTTGTCTTCGGTGGCGGATCAAGTCAAGTTGGCTACCTGCGTCTTGCCCACCCGAAAGCCATGGGGAATTATTCGAAGATATACTTGGCATCTGCCACGACTGGAGTTTCGGGAATCGAATTGATTGGTGGGCATTCCTACAACTACGCAGTGGATACGGTCGGACGCAATACCGCTGCCGGCAGCAGCCTGATGAGGAATATTTCGGGTGCTAACACGTGGGCTGGGCCGATTGCAATTGTTTCGGGCGGCGGTTCCTACGATATCGAGTCCTTGGCGGATTCCCTAACAATTTCGGGTGGGATATCAGTCGCGGTGGCCAATCAAGCCAACGCGCGTGGGTTGAATGTGAAAGGTGCGGGTGATGTCAGTATGCTTGGTGGTATCCGCGATTTGCCGACTTCCATGTTGGCGCTTGGAAAAACGGGTGCAGGGACTTTGAGGATTTCAGGTTCAGCGACCTATGCTGGCGCGACGACGGTGAGTGGTGGCTCGCTGTTGGTGAATGGCGTTCTAAGCAGTCCGATTTCGGTTTCTGCTGGAGCGACCTTGGGTGGAGTTGGTACGGTTTCTACGGTGAGTCTTGTAGGTGGCTCAACATTGCAGCAGGCGACGCTCTCTCCGGGTGACAGCGGAGTTGGTATCTTGCAGGCCATGTCGAGCGTGAGTTTTGGGCCTCACACTCGTTACCTGTGGGAGATTGAAAATTGGAGCGGTGGTGCTGCTGCGCATGACCGTGTTCAGGTTGAAAATCTTGTGTTCAATTGCACCGTGGCCGCTCCTCTGGTGATTGCAATTTCTCCGCGTGATTTGGAGGATTTTACGGGAGTGAGTCGGGTGTTCAGCCTTGTGGAATTTACCAGTGTTTCAGGGTTCAATCCCGCGGCGCTTGTGGTCGATGCAAGTGCGATGCCGCAGGCGCGTGG
>JBILPN010000648.1:0-2566 GCA_044373865.1 Luteolibacter sp.
TTTCAAGCTTGAGTTGCTGCGTGGCCGAAACGTTGAGCATGGAAATCGCATCGTAGTCCACCGAGCGGAAGTCATTCACCTCGCGACCATAGACGAAGACCTGATCGCCTGCAGGTTTGAATTGGGTGAGAAACCTGTCCGCTTTCACTTCCAAGACCTCGTGAATCCCTTCTTCCTTATCACTGATGAGTCGCACCCGCTCGCCCACCTTGAGGTCGGTGGCCAGCGCCACCCAGCCGTCTTTGATCTCGGCCTTTTGATAAATATCCGGCACCATACCCTTGGTGGTATTTACAGCTTGCGGATAAACTTTCTCCAACTGCTGGGCGACCGCCTTCTTCTGCGGAGTATTGCCGTTGGCAAGCTTGTCCTTAAAATGGTAGTCGGTGACTTCAATCCCCATCAAGGTCTCGAGATCCTTGATAGAATCGGTTGGATGCAAATCCGTTTTAATCCGGAGATCCGAGGCAACGCCAACGAGCCCTGCAAGAACGAGCCCCTCAGCCCTAATTGACATGGCGCGAGAAACGGTCGAATCCCCGGACTGGCCTCCATGCGTATCGAGATATCCGATCATCGTAACCACGCTATTGATTGATCCGACATTCAGACGGGCATCCGTCCAACCTGTCCCAATCTGGACGATGCCGCTGTCTGACATGACCATGGTGTTGGTCGAAGCATTGTTGCGGATGTAAAACCCGTTGGTGCCGTAGTTGATGTAAGTCCCGTTAGACGACCGGGGCCAAAAGCACTGCTCAGCCACACCCGAGGTGTTTGTACCCCAAATCGAGGGTCCGTTACCCATCACGATGGCGCTGTCCAAATTGATTTGTCCTCTCACGTAAGCATTGCCATTGACATCGAGTTTTTGAATAGGGTTCGCGATACCGATGCCGACATTGCCGGACGCCGGATTAATCGCTAGGAAATTAGGGCTGAATGCTGTCGCACCAGTGGTGGTGTCACCCATCCCGAAGATGTTGCTCTCTCCAGCGTAGCCCATGCCAAAGGAATGAAATCCATTCCGTATGAAGGCAAGGTGCGCCCCGGGACTTCCGGTGCCTGGACGGGTGATTTGCAAAGAGCCTAATTTTGTCGCATTACCCACGCCATCGGCGATTTCGAGTTTAGCCCCAGGTGCGGTGGTGCCGATACCGACGTTGCCCGTCGCGCTGATGCGCATGGTTTCAGCACCATTGTTTTGAAAGACCGTGGGCTGGGCAGTGAGGGTCGAAAGATAGAGTGCGCCGTCAGCGTTTGCGAGCCGCCTTCCCGAACTCATGTAAATGTCGGAACCCGCATAAATGGCGCCTTCCATGTAGGCATTACCGGCGACGCTGAGTTTGAAACCGGGAGCCGCGTGGCCAATGCCGACATTGCCATTGGCATGGATGCTTATGAAATTACCACTGGGGCGCTTGGATACATCCACGTTCATTCCCAATATCAGCGCGGTATCAGCCCATGTGGTGCCTGCGGCGGTGCGATAGGCGGAGATCGCCAAGCTCGAGCTATTGTTCGTGCTAAAGCCGAAGTTGCCTAGAAGCAGTTCACTGTTCGCGACGGTCCCCAAAGTCCCAGCATTGGTGACAAACGAACTGCTCAGGGTGGTGGCGTCACCATAGATCGGGTTGCCGATCGACAGTTTGGCGGCGGGCGCCGTCGCGCTGCCGATGCCGACGCGGCCGCTGGCATCCCAGCGAAGAGCGGTATTCCGCGTGCCGGAGGCATTGGAGCCGAGCGCCCCCCCGGCATTTCCATAAAGGACCGGACCGTCCACGGCAGTGCCACCGAACAGGCGGCCGTTGCCATACCAGCCGAGGCCGTAGTTGCTGGCGGTGCCGCTGAGTGGAGTGAGGGCGAGATCGGAGGAACTGCCGATGCTCTCCGCGAACTTGGCACGCATGGCAAAGGCGGTGGAGACAATTTGCTGGCGCGGGGTAATTTCATTGTCGGTGAGGGCAATGGTCGCCGCGGCAGCCACCGTCACCCCCAGATAGCGGGCGCTGCCGTTGAACGCCGTGCCGAGATCTGCCAGTTTCCGGTCGGCTTCACTGTAGCCGAAGGTCGCGGTCGGATTCGCCACGCCCTGGCCGACGAGCACGCTGAACTCACCTTCGGAAACCGTGACCGTCTGGGCCTCGGAGTAGATGAGGTTGGCGGTGTTGGTGGAGGAAGGGCTGTCCCAAATGCGGAAGATGACCGTGCGGTTGACCGGTGTGCCGGTCCCCACGTTGGCTCCCGCAGCATCCACCACGCGCCCTTGGTAGCTGATAAAGTTCGGCACGGCGGTGGTTTGCGCCGTGGCCAGGCCGGGTGACAGCGCCAACAAGGCGGCGCAGGCGGTGAACAGAGGGTGGAGTTTCATGATTGTGGTGCGAGACGATTGCTGGGATTTAAGTCGAAAAGGGATCAGGGATTGAGGGTGCCAAGCTCGGAGGCGCGGCGAAGTTCGAAGATGCCAGAAAGGCGAATGCCATTGCCCGTGCCGACACCGACGCTGTCCTTATGCAGGCCGCTGACGACCTCGCCGTAGGTGCCGCCGATGACGCTGCTGCCCCAA
>JBILPN010000096.1:0-9056 GCA_044373865.1 Luteolibacter sp.
ACTTAGCATAAGTGCTTTAAAATCGAAAACTCCGTCTAAATTTTGACAAATTCGGCTCAACACGACTCCTCAGCGGAGGAATCGACAGCAATGCACTGGCACAGACACCTCCACGTCCTCACCCAGCCGACTCGCCACAGCCTCGAAATACTGGCAAGAAATGACAATCTCCAGAATTGTGCCGCCACTTTGGACCCTCACTCTCACGACATGCCCCTCGCGTTGGTGGCTTTGAAAGACCCCGGGGAAAAGAAAACTTTGTCCAGCATCGGCTCCGTCACGCGCACGCAGCATGGCATCCTCCGCGCGAAAGGCCAGATGAGTGGCATCTCCAGCCTCCTTCTGCCATGCACCGCCCCCCAAGGCCATCAAAGCATGCCGATTCTCAAAACCAAGCGCGCGCGCTGCGGACAGCGAAGCCGGATTTGCCATCACCGTCCGAACCAAGCCGGCTTGCAAAACCCGCCCGGCTTGCATTACCACCATATCATCCGCAACTTCGTCGAGCTCCCCTCGGTCATGTGTGACCCACACAGAGGGAATTTCCCATGCGCGAAGCAAATTCCGCAAATCTCGCCGCAAGCTGGCACGGATCGTCCCATCGAGCCCCGACAGAGGCTCATCCAAGAAAATCCAGCGAGGCCGCCGAACCAAAGTCCGCGCCAAAGCAACCCGCTGCGCCTCCCCCCCTGAAAGTTGTTGGGGCCGCATGTCATGCAAGCCAGCCAGCCCTACCAGATCAAGCATCTCATGCACGCGCCGCCGCCGCTCGCTCAGCGTAATTTGCCGCAGGCCGTAGGCAACGTTCTCCGCGACATTCAGATGAGGGAAAAGCGCGGCGTCTTGCGTTAGAAACCCTACCTGACGCGCTCGCACCGGCAATGATTCCCCGCGCTGGGCATCCGCCCACAAGACATCTCCCGCCCGGATGCTTCCCCGGTCCACCCGCTCCAAACCAGCAAGCAGTCGCAACGAAGTGCTTTTCCCACAGCCACTCGGACCAAATAAAACCATCGCCCGACCCGGCTCACCCGAAACCCGGAAACTCGCATGAATCTGAGTTTCTTGGCTAAAATCCCGCCAAGCATCTGCAATTATCTCTTCCTGAGCCATGATGCGTTGAAATTTCCTTGAAGCCAATAAACCACGCACAAGACGGCAAATGATGATCCTAACATCAACATCGACGTCCAAGCTGCCGTCTCGTAGTCCATCGCTTGCACGGAGTCATAAATTGAAATCGAAACCGTCCGAGTCACCCCCGCGATGTTTCCACCCACCATCAGCGCGACGCCAAACTCTCCCAACGTGTGCGCAAAACTCATCACGAATCCTGATAGAACCCCAGGCCAAGCCAAAGGCAAAATCACCCGCCAAAACGTCACCAAACTCGACTCCCCCAAACACCACGATGCCTCGATCCACTTCCGGTCCACTCGCCGAATCGCCACCGTAAAGGGCTGCACGGCAAATGGCAGGCTATATAAAAACGACGCTACAACCAAGCCTTGAAATGTAAATGGCAACAAGGGTGCGCTGAACTGCTCATAAAGACCACCCAAAGGCCCGCGCGCGCCTAACATCAATAGCACGTAAAATCCCAAGACCGTCGGAGGCAAGACCAGAGGCAATGCAACCAACGCCTCGATCGGAACTCGCCACCGGCTCCGTGTCCCCGCCAACCACCACGCCAAGGGCAGGCCAAATACCGTCAGCAAGCACGCGGTGATAAACCCCAACCGAAGCGTCAAAACAATGGATGTCCAGTCAATCACAGCACTCATGGCACGGTTGGCATTTCAAATCCATGCTTCATCAGCAAATCACGCCCACGCGCGGAACGCATCCAGTCGCTGAATTTCGCTGCTCCCGCAGGATTTCCCGCAAGTTTAGGAATCACCCCAGCCTGCAATAAGGCAGGAAAATGATCGCTTGGAATTTCCCAATACCGCCCCCTCGCACGCAAAGCAGGAGCAAGCGCGAGTGACCTTGCAATCACCGCCAGATCAACATTCCCGCTCTCCGCGAAGGAAGCGGCTTGCGCGACATTTTCTCCCAGCACCAGTTTCCCCCGCACCGACTCATAGACCCCGGCATGCCGGAGCGCGGCAAGCGCGGCCCGCCCATACGGTGCATGTTCCGGCTGGGCAATCGCGACCTTCCGCACCCGCGAATCCAACAACACTTGCATACCAGCCTCCTTCACATTCAGGGGCGAATCCGCCCGCACCCACAAGACCAGCGCGCCCACCCCGTAGTGAAATAAAGAATCCCCATCCGCATCTCCACCCGCAACCAGAAGACGCGGATATTCACAATCCGCAGATAGATAAAGATCAAAAGACGCGCCCTGCACAATCTGCATCTGGAAATTTCCCGACGATCCATAAATCGCCCGGACTTTGAGCTCGGGATGCGCCACTTGGAACTCACCTGCCATCTCATCCAACGCGAATTTCAAGTCAGCCGCCGCTGCCACCATCACCTGATTCCGCCGCGCCTCCTCGCGCTGACACGACGCAGTCAGCAAAATCAGTGATGAAATAAAAGCAAGCCGTCGCCACATCGCCGAAAGGAATATCCGCCATGACACCCATGCGCAAGCCAAGCCCCGAACTTTTCACGATCAACTGACGCGCGAGCACCCACCAGGCACTCCCCCCTTGGAAAAAGTCCACTGCCAAAGCTGCAAGTCCCTAGCACGAAATGCACCCGCACACGACAGCAAATAGTATCTCCACTGCCGACGAAATCGCTCGCCCATGGCTTCCGCAAACTGTGGCCATGCGGCTTCGAAATTCTGATGCCACGCCATCAAGGTCCGATCATAATCTGCCCCAAAATTGTGCAAATCTTCCGTCACGAAAAGCCCATCCACCGCCTCAGTGATGTGACTGGGCGACGGCAACTCACCGTTTGGAAAAATATAGTGATTCACCCATGGATCGGTCGTTCCTCGGCGCTCGTTTTTCCCAATCGTATGCAGCAGGAAAATCCCATGCTGCACCAAGCAACGCTGCACCAGCTGCATGAAGCTTCGATAGTTCTTCTTCCCAACATGCTCAAACATTCCAACGCTAACAACACGATCAAAGCGTCCTTTCACTTCGCGGTAATCCTGAAGCCTGAACTCCACCGGCAAACCGGAATACCTTGCCTGGCCAAAAGCCGCCTGCTCCTTGGATATGGTCAGGCCGACACAACTCACTCCATGATTCCGCGCCGCATACGCCATCAAGCCGCCCCAACCACAACCAATATCTAGCAGACGCATGCCCGGGGAGAGTCGAAGCTTGCGACAAATGAGCTCAAATTTCGCCTGCTGCGCTTCACATAAATTCTCCGCATTCGCCCAATATCCACAGGTATAGGCCATGCTTGGCCCAAGCATAGCCTGATAGAATTCATTCCCAAGATCGTAGTGCGCCACTCCCACTTGCCATGCACGCTTGCGTGTCTGTCGATTGAAAAGTCGCTCGCGCAGCATTGGCAGCAGAAAACTCCACGGCTTGATCTCACGATTCAGTCCGGCACGGAGAATTCTCGTGAAAAACTCGTCCAACTCCGGAACATCCCAATCTCCATCCATGTAGGTCTCACCAAGCCCGAGATTCCCCCGCGCCACAATTCTTTCCAACACCCCTGGCCGGTGAATCTGTAGATCCCACGGGCAGTCTCCATGAATGCGAATGTCTGCCTTCGCAAGCAAACGCGCCACTCGTCGATGCAGTGCTGGTGCACTTCCAAGGGGCACCGAATCCGGACGAATGAGGGTGGAAATCATGTGGATTGGGTGAAATTCCAGCACGGAGGAGCGGCGACTACCTCTCTCCCAGTGCGCTTGAAGTTACCACACCCCCCATCCAACGCACCTGCCACTCTTACCAAACCCCACTTCGGTAGCAGCACGGATTCCACCTGCAAGAATCCCACATCCACACCTAGCAACAACCGCGCACTCTCAAAAATTGCTTGCCCTTCCTGCCCAATACCCCGATGCCTTGCCTCAGGAAATCTCATGAATCACTCACGTTTTAACGCCCGCCTCAGGCAAGCCGCGCCGCTCTCCCGGCCGCAAGATCCCCCCTGATGCCGAATTTTTGTCTCTGCACACGGACTCGCTTCAAAAGAATGAGCCCGCCGTTTGTCTTGTGCTAAATCGGCCAAAATTCCCTTCGCTGTGGTGCGTCAATCTACACCACTCCTACCAAATTTTCCTCGCATCACACCCTTTCATGTCAAACTTGCTATCTCCCACCACCTGGTTATCTAACATTAGGGGCGATCTTATCGCGGGCCTTGTCGTCGCACTGGCACTCATTCCCGAAGCGATCGCCTTCTCGATCATCGCCGGCGTGGACCCGAAGGTCGGGCTTTACGCTTCTTTCACCATGGCCGTCACGATCGCCTTCAGCGGTGGCCGCCCGGGCCTGATCTCCGCCGCAACCGGTGCGATGGCCCTGCTCTTGGTCACTTTGGTAAAGAATCACGGCTTGGAATACCTGCTCGCTGCCACGCTTCTCACCGGCCTCATTCAATTCATCCTCGGGCTGCTGAAAGTGGGTTCGGTCATGCGCTTTGTTTCGAAAGCAGTCATCACCGGCTTCGTGAACGCTCTCGCCATCCTAGTATTTATGGCGCAGCTCCGAGAGTTAGACCTCAAAATCCCCGGCGTCAACTGGCTCACTTACACGATGGTCGCCGCTGGCATCGCCATCATTTATCTTTTCCCCCGCATCACGAAATCCATCCCCTCGCCTCTCGTCTGCATCTTCGTCCTAACCGCCATCGCGATCGGCTTCAATCTCGATGTCCGCCGCGTGGGCGATCTGGGAAAACTCCCTGAAACCCTGCCATTTCTGATGTGGCCGAAAGTACCACTGAATTTGGAAACCCTCGCCATCATCCTCCCCTACTCGCTCAGCCTCGCAGTCGTCGGTCTGCTGGAATCGCTCATGACCGCTCAAATCCTCGACGAACTCACCGACACGCCCAGCGATAAAAACCGCGAGGCTCGCGGCCAAGGAATCGCCAACATCGTCACCGGCCTCTTCGGCGGAATGGCGGGCTGCGCCGTGGTCGCACAATCTATCATCAACGTGAAGTCCGGCGGTCGCAACCGCCTCTCCTGCCTTGCCGCCGGAGTTTTCCTCATCGTCATGATTCTCCTGCTTGGCGACTGGGTGAACCAAATCCCGATGCCCGCGCTCGTGGCAGTGATGATCATGATTTGCATCGGCACTTTCTCATGGTCCTCTTTTGGAAATCTAAAAAAACATCCGCTCACCACCAACATCGTGATGATTTCAACAGTCGTCACCGTCGTCTGGACTCACAATCTAGCCATCGGCGTGGGTGTCGGCGTCCTGCTTGCCTCAGTCTTTTTTGCCCGCAAAGTCGCCCAAGTCATCCGCATCACCAGCGTCCGCCATGACGACACACGGACTTATACCGTGCGCGGCCAAGTGTTTTTTGCCTCCTCAGACAGCTTCATCGCCGGATTTGACTTCAAGGAGGTCCTCGCGAAGGTCATCATTGACCTCTCCAGTTCTCATTTCTGGGATCTCACCTCGGTCGGAGCACTCGACAAGGTGGTTCTCAAATTCCGCCGCGAGGGCACCGAAGTGGAAATCATCGGCATGAACGAAGCGACCGCCACAATCGTCGATCAACTCGCCACTCACGATAAATCCGGCGCTCTCGACCGCCTGCTCGAACATTAAGCCAAACCCCAGAAAAACCATGTCACCCATCATCGCCTGCACCGACGGCTCACTCTACTCTCCCAGCATCTACGCCAACGCCGCCTGGGCCGCCGCCCGCCTCCACAGCTCGGTGCATGTCCTCCACGTCATCGAGCGCGGAGAAATCGTCGCTCCACATGACCTCTCCGGCAGCATCGGCTTCCATGCCAACACGGAGTTGCTTGAAGAACTCGCTCGCTTCGATGAATCCCACGCTCGCATCGCAAAACTCCGCGGAAATGCGATCCTCAGCGACGCCTGCAAAGCCCTTGAAGCCCTCGGATTGGAAGTGCTCGCCACCCAACGCCACGGCTCGCTTGTGGAAACTTTGATGGAATTCGAAACTGACGCCTCGCTCCTCGTTCTCGGCAAACGTGGAGAACAAGCGGATTTCTCAAGTGGACACCTCGGCAGCAATCTGGAACGCGTCATCCGCAGCGCGCAGAGCCCAGTCTTGGTCGCCGCACGCGCATTCCGCCCCATCCAGCGCTTCCTCATCGCCTTCGACGGCGGCCCAAGTTCGCTCAAGGCCATTCACCACGCCATCACTCAACCTCTCCTCGCCGGCCTCGAGTGCCACCTCATCGGCGTCGGGAAACCAGACAGCGATCTCGATCTCGATCTGGAATCCGCCGCCCAGACCCTCCGCCAAGCCGGCTATCAGGTCACCGCCGAGCTTCTCCAGGGCGAGCCAGAGGATGTCATTGCCTCCCAAACCGAGCGCCGCTCCATCGACCTCCTCGTCATGGGAGCCTACGGACACTCGCGCATCCGGCAGCTTTTCCTAGGCAGCACCACCACCGCGCTCATGCGCAACTGCCTCCTGCCCATCCTCCTCTTCCGTTGAAAGTCCCTTTGCACGCAGTTTTTTGATGATCTTTCTCGCGCGGCGTGATTCCTATTCCTCCAGCAACCATGTCCGCCGAAAAGACCGCCATCACCCCGACCCGCGCCCTCGACTTCCCTGAGTGGTACCAGCAAGTCATCAAAGCCGCCGACCTCGCCGAGAATTCTGAAACTCGCGGCTGCATGGTCATCAAGCCCTGGGGCTACGGCATTTGGGAACTCATCCAACAGCAACTCGACCGCCGCTTCAAAGCGACTGGCCACCAAAACGCCTATTTCCCCCTGCTCATCCCCCTTTCCTACCTGGAAAAAGAAGCGGAACACGCGGAAGGATTCGCCACGGAATGCGCCGTCGTCACCCACCACCGCCTCGAGGCCGTCAAAGACCCGCTCACCGGTAAGACGAAAATGATCCCCAGCGGCGAACTCGCCGAACCATACGTCATCCGCCCCACCTCGGAAACGATCATCGGTGCCGCATTCGCACGCTGGATTGAGTCTTACCGCGACCTCCCGCTTCTCATCAACCAGTGGGCCAACGTCATGCGCTGGGAAATGCGTCCTCGCCTGTTCCTCCGCACCGCCGAATTCCTCTGGCAAGAAGGACACACCGCACACGAAACCCAAGAGGAGGCAATCATCGAAACTCGCATGATTCACGGCCAATACGAGGAATTCCTCCGCGACCACCTCGCCATCCCTGTCATCCCCGGCGAAAAAACGGAAAATGAACGCTTCCCCGGTGCCGACATGACCCTAACCGTCGAGGCCATGGTCCAAGACCGCAAAGCCATCCAAGCTGGAACCTCTCACTATCTCGGCCAAAATTTCTCAAAAGCACAGAATATCTCGTTCACCGGTCGCGACGGCTCAGTCCAACACGCACACACCACCTCGTGGGGCGTTTCCACTCGTCTCATTGGAACCCTCATCATGGCTCACTCGGACGACGATGGCCTCGTCCTTCCTCCACGCGTCGCAACCCAACAAATCGTCATCTTGCCCATCACCCCCAAGGAGGACTCCAAACAAGCCGTCCTCGACGCCTGCCAAGCACTCGCCAGCACTCTCCGCAATCAATCTTTCCACGGCGACCCTCTCCGCGTTCTCGTTGACACGCGCGACATCAGCGGCGGCGTGAAAAAATGGGAATGGGTGAAAAAAGGCGTGCCCATCCGCATCGAAATCGGCCCGCGCGACATCGAGACTCGCAAACTCTGCGTTCAACGCCGCGATCAAGCGGTCTCGGAAAAACGCTTCTCAGATAAAGAGGAATTTATCCAACAGGCCACCGACATTCTCAGCGAAATCCACAGCTCACTGCTCGCTCGCGCCACGGCCTTCCGCGACGCAAACATCACTCCCTGCAACACGATCGAAAGCTTCCACGCTCACTGGTCACAAGAGAATCCCGGCTGGCTTTACACCCCTTGGGCTGGCTCACGCGAACAGGAGGAAATCCTCTCAAAACAGCATAAAATCACCATCCGCTGCCTTCCGATCGCATCCGTCGATCTGCCCAAACCCGGCGAAAATTGCATCCTAACCGGCCAAGCAGCCGCAAGCTACGCGATCTGGGGCCGCAGCTACTAACTTTCACTCACTGCTGATTCTCACTCGCGCTTCCGAAAACTCGTCGGCGCGACATTCAAATGGCTCCGGAAAACCGATGCCATATACTCAGCGGTGCTGAAACCAGATTTCTCCGCCACCAAGGAAACGGGCAGGGTCGTCCGCTGCAGCAAATCAATCGCCCGGTCGATCCTCACCCGCCGGATCTCCTCTGCCGGAGTTCTACCTAACATCTTTGAGAAGCGCTGCTCCAAGGCCCGCCGACACAAGCCCGCACTCGCCGCAACATCACTCACACGCAAGGGCTGCGACGGATCTTCACGGATAAATCGCAAGGCTCTAACCAGCGCTGGGTCCGCAACCGCCAGGGTCTCCGTGGACTGTCGCGTCACCACGCCTAACGGCGGAATCAAAATTTGCTGGCGAACCGCCATTTTCGGCTGGTTCATCAAGGCATCCAAGTGCGCCGCAGCACGCAAACCAATGTCCTCCGCCGCCGGGTTCACCGCAGAAATCGGAATCGGCGCCACCTTGCAAAACAACTTGTCATCCGAGCCACTCATCACGGAAACCTCTTCCGGTACCTTGAGCCCCGCCGCCACACAGGCATAAACCACTTCTCGCGCGCTACTCGTATTCCAAGTAAGCACTGCCACTGGCTTGGGCAAGGACAACAACCATTTTCCCAAAAGATCCAAATCCAAGGTCCAATCCGGCTCGGAAGACCCCATCTGCGGAACTTCTTCATACATCGCGCACTCACAGCCAGCCGCACGCACAATCCCACGGAACGACTGCTGGTGCTCGGCTACGTAGCCCAATCCCAACAAACTGAAGTAACCAAAACTCCGGAAACCACTGTTGAGAAAATGATCCGCCGCCATCTTCGCTGAC
>JBILPN010000097.1:0-9053 GCA_044373865.1 Luteolibacter sp.
GAGCACGGATTTAAGATCCGCCCGGGATGCCATTTGGATGCCAATATTGCGCATGGAACCACCGGGAGCGATGTCAACCGCCTTCCATGTTTCTGGCAAAGCTTTAATTTCCTTGTCTTGTTTCACCAGCAATTCTTTACCGGTCGCATTGATGAAGCGAAGCGTTCCCCAAGTAAACCCAGCGGTGTCTTCATCGATCACAAAGCAACGGATCCCGCTCGGATGCTTTGGATCTGGCAGAATAAGAACAAGCGGTGCTTTGAGATCGGGGCTCAGCTTGATGGGTGCTGAAATTGGTTTTCCATCCGCGCTGCTGCGGTCCAGCGCCAACAAGCCGGGCGGCAACTCACTGACAGTCCAATTGAGCGGCTTGCTTCGTTTGTGAGGATGGAGGTCATCAAGTTCAGTGAGTTCTTTGCCATCGCTGAAGCTCAATTTGCGAGTTGTGATGCTTTCATCCCACGCGAGAAAACGGATCGGCGCGGCGCTCAAAGACGGGCAAATCATTAGAAGCACGACGAACAAGGTGCGAACAGGTGTGGTGCATAAATTGAACATAAGGTTGGAGAGCACGGAGTTTTTTACTGGATTTCGGCGCTTGGCACCTCGCGGAGTGATACAATTGAAAAGCGCCGGCCAAAGGCTTGATTCACAGGTGAAAGCGAGGCGATTTCAGTGTCTGCCGCGTCGGATGAATCGACAAAATCAGGGATGCGCTGGACAATCGCCTCACACCATCTGCGTGCCAGCACCTTGCCAGTTGCGTCCTTGCTTTCGCCATAAGCACGAATGGTGAAGGTGTCGGAGCGGCAAGTGATCACTGGTGCAAGTGACTGGAGGACATCCGCTTGAGTGAGGTATCCGGGAATTCCTACACCTGTGTCCTTGATGATGTGGCTCTGGCTTTCCGGGGGGTATCTGTCCGCGCTAAAGGTGGATTGCTTTGCCTTCTCATTGAGGTTTCCGGCATCGATTGCCGCTTGAAGAGCACCGCTTTTGCCCAATTCGCTATCTTCAATGCGGCGATTCACAAACTCGGCGAGCGAGAGGAAAGGTCCGCGCAGACGAATCTCTTTCACTAAATTTTCTGCTAGGGTTCGGACCTGTCCATCGCTGAGTGAGCGGAACCCATTCCAGTTATCACCGGCGCTTCCTGTTGGATGACGGAAACGTGGAAATGCGGTTTCATTGTTGGCAGGTGAAGCACCATTTTCCACAGTGAAGGATTGGCCACGCAACGCTGACAGTTGAGAAACCCATGCCTCGACATCCGTCGAATTGACATTAAATGCCCCGTCCAGCGTGAGATTTGCAGCAATCCGCGTGCAACCCGCTGGATCTAGCAAGCGCTCCACCAATTCATCATTCGGAAGACCATTGCGGAGCAAGCGCATGCGAGTGTTGCCAAGTGGACTTTCCAGGGGCGAATTGACGAAGTCTGTGACCACCTCCTTGAGGGAACGCCCAACACTTGCAATCGGCTTCTCCCATGCTGTTGCCGGCTTGCCTCCGCTTGCAGGTAGCAGACGCGGGGACGCGCCACTGAAAAAGCACGAATCCCAGAGCGCTTCGTTGGATAGGTACGAAGTGTCATAAATCGGAACCTCTGGTAACTGAGAGGCACCTGGTTTTAGCCGCGCTGCCTTGTTCCGACTGAGATACGCCGATGCCCAACTATTGCCAAACTGATGCGCCGGGTTGAAGGTGGATGATGCTAGATCCGCGTGCTGAAAGGCTGCAAGTGATAGCAGGGGTTGCCGTGGAATTTCGAAAAATGGCAACTGAGATTTCCCGGATGAGCTATGGGATGGTCCCCAGAAGGATTTTCTACCATCAAAGCTCGTTTGAATGGCATCATCGAAGGATGGAGTTGAGCGAAGTGTCGATTGGAAATGGGGTGCAACGGTGAAACTTCCGTCGGCGAGTTGGTGATTGATCGACGGATTGCGTGGATTCGTGGTATAGATTAAATCCGCCACAGCTTGGCCGCCAACGCTGGTGTTTGCCGTGCGGTGAAAGGTCTCGATCACGCCAAAGGGAACAGGAGCACCGGTCTTCAGTTCATCATAAGTCCGCCATGGGGACGCAATCGAATTTTGCGCAGACACAAGATTCAGAACTTGGACATCGGTGATGACTTGCCCGCGTGTGGAGTCGGATGGGTTCTTGATGCGGGCGGCGTCCTCGAGTGAAACAAAGTAGTGGTATTGCCCGCCCCCCGTGGATTTGGCAGAGATGTCCTTGAGGGAGACCCGGATGGTGTCAGTTTTTTTGACTTGGTATTTTGCCAAGCCGTGTTGTGCGAGCCCATCTGCCTGCTGCATGGAAACTTGAAATCCCCCTCGCTTATTCACTCCGCCAATGTCCTCAGCGGGACGGAGGCGTATCGTCCGTTGGGCATTGGTGCCGAGGCGCTTAAAACTAACTGGCGATGGAGCCGCTGGATAGAACACTCGCACTTCGCCTGGCTCGAATTGGATAGGAACCGCCGTGTTGCCATCTCCATTAGCGGTCAGCTCACAAAAGAAATAGGGATCCACCTGGCGGCTTTGTCCCTTGTTTTCAAATTGCTTGCCCATGGCATCCGCCATTCCGATGGGCTCAGTGACAACAGCTTGACTGCCGGATTTGCGTTCCCAAATCAGCTGAAATGGCAGGTCCATCCAAGGATATGCGACAGCCCCCTCAATCTCGAGTCGCGTGTTGTAGGGATTCCACAACGAAATGATAGGAGTGATCACGAGTTGCACCTGATCTTGAGCGTCGAGATTGGAACTGAGAAGGTAGATCATTCGATTGAGCACCGGGCGGATCGAGAGATCGGAGCGTTGCCCGCGCGGCGGATCGTTTGGCGGCAAATAAGTTTTATTCGCTGCGGGTGTATTCACCGCAGCGATGTGATCCGGTCCGCGTTCCGCAACGACGGGTGAATTTCCTCC
The DNA here is from genome assembly GCA_044373865.1 of Luteolibacter sp. Classification (GTDB taxonomy): domain Bacteria; phylum Verrucomicrobiota; class Verrucomicrobiia; order Verrucomicrobiales; family Akkermansiaceae; genus Luteolibacter. The sequence continues at coordinate 2,940 of JBILPN010000097.1, forward strand.
ATACAAATGATGAGGGACTCGGTAAAACGATCGCAAATGATCATAGGTTGGAACCGATCCGGCGTAAAATCGGAAAGAGAGAGAGGCGACGCCGTAGTTGGTTTTTGACGAAACAATCGGATTATCCGTGAGCGGGCGAAACAAGGCTTGTTGACTGGCATAAGTTCTGGGCGATTCGAATCCAAACTCCTTTTCCGGGGTTCGAAATGGGTTTGGAACACCATCCCAAGATGCCATTGCGAAATCGGAGTCACTCAATTCAAATCCAAGGCTAAGGTCGGTTTTCAAACCGCCCTTCACGGCGTCTGTTAGCAAGCCTTGTGCGTGCACTGTGTGACTGGCAGACGCGGCAGCAACCTTTGTCGGGTCAGGGGCGATTTCGGTTTCGAGCTTTAGTTGATTGGCAGTTAGCAAGCGGCCAGCGCGGATATTCCAGTCCTTGATCGGCTGTTTGAGGTTTGGTGAAAGCGCAAGGGATGGCCGGGGCTGAACTTGCAGGGCAAGATTGACGGCCGCTTCGGTTTCTGGGCCGGCTACATTGATTTTCGCCTTGGTGTTTTCCTGTGTCACTGCCCATGCAAAGCCGCCTTGCCGGACCGGCACCGCCTGCGCTGCTAGATCAAAGCCATGATGTTTTGTGGAAAACATGGTAATCCACTTCGGGTCGCTTGGCGTTTTCGCCCAATCCCGATTCAGGACGGTTTGTGGATTCGGTGAAGAGACCAGCCAGGTGCGAAAGAGCTTTGTCTTTTGTTCGTCGTAGATGGATCCGCTGTTTGCCTGGTCTGGCTGAGCGGCCGCGTTGAGCGACCAGGAGGACCACACGCCAGTCAATTTGGCTTGGCCGAGGTTCTCTGACAAAATTGAGGCGTCTGCGGTGATTCTACGATCATCCCCCGCCTGCTTCTGCAACTCACCCACCGCAAGCATCACCGCCAGACGGGCATTGGCATACGCTCGGGCACTCGCTTCCCCACTCGCGGATGAACGAAGGGAAATGGCACTTAAAGAGAGCAGACCCACCGCGATGACCGTCAGCAGAATCATCAGGCTCAGGGTCACCACGAGGGCAAATCCTCGTGGTCCGGCATTTTTTGGACGGGCAAAATTCACGGTCATTGGGTTTCGGAAAGTTTGGTGCGCCATCGCGATTTGAACTTGGCACGATTTCCTTGGAACCAGCCCGGTCGATTGGGTTTCAAAGCTGGCTTGCTGGCGTGGCTAGATCACGAGGACACTGGAAACGATGGCACCCCCGTTTGACCTGTCCAGCATTTTATTGCAATTTTATGCATTTGGAGTGCAATTTGTAAATACACGCGCCGCGCGGCGGCTTGAACTCCATGGGATGATCTGTCACCCGTCCAAGATCCGTCAAAACCGCAAATCCTCGGGCAAAACGACATCGGCTTACCACACTCGCGCGGTAATTCTGAGGATCAATCCATAACTTGCGATAAATTCGACTCGTGAAATTTAATGCAAATTTTATGTTGCGATGCTTTCGGAATAGGCTACAGATCGACGCACATTGATGCAATTCCTAATTGGGCGTGCATCAAAACCCATTGAGAAACCCTAAAAAATGATGCCTCAAATCGGAGTCCGCTCATGACTTCGCGTCGGTGCATGCTTCTCAGAAACCCATACCAAAAAACCAACGATCGAAAAAACCATGAACTCAATCATTAAAAAACTCGCTTTCTGCGCCCTGCTGGGTGCCTCAGGAAGCGCTATTGCATCACCCGTGCTGATGCCCAACGGCGACTTCTCGGATGGCGGCACCAGCTGGCATCAAGTCGGTCCGATCACTGGATTCAGTTATCCATCATCCGGAGGGAATCCCGATGGTTATGGTGTCATGGATGCCACCAATGGCCAATGGGGAATCTGGGTGGGCAATGGAGATGCCGCCATCTCGCTTTCCTCATTGGGCCTAACTGCCGGTAACAACTACACATTTTCACAAGACATGAAAATTGAATCCGGCTCGAATATCGGTGGGTTCAAGATCGACTTCGTCCCATCTGGATCAACTGGCGACCTGCGGATTGCAAAGATTGGTGATGGAAGCACATGGGAGACCTACAACTACTCTGTGGCGATTCCAGTAGGAACGACCGGCATCAAAGTGGTTCCACTGTGGGGACCCAACTCGGTCGTCGGCTTTGATAACTTCAGGGTTGAGAATGGGGCTGTTCCACCACCACCGGTCATTCCTGGAATTCCAAATCCGGGCTTCGAGGTCGCGGGCGGTGCCGGATGGGCGCCTGTCGGACCGATCACTGAATTCAGTTACCCAGATTCAGGAGGAAATCCCGGTGGCTATGGTGTCATGAATGCGACCAATGGCCAATGGGGGATCTGGGTGTCCAACTCGGACGCGCATCTCACGCTCGACCAGTTGTCGCTGACAGCGGGTGAAACCTATAACTTCACAATGGATATGAAACTTCTGTCCGGTGCGAACATCGGGGGATTGAAGGTGGATTTCTCTCCATCCGGCAGCACTGGCGAAATGATCATTGCTAAGATCGGTGATGGCAGCAGTTGGGCAACTTATACCTACTCCGTAACAATTCCAGTCGGCACAACCGGCCTCAAGCTCGTTCCACTGTGGGGCGCGAATTCCATAGTTGGATACGACAACTTCGCGATCGTTCCGCCGCCAGCACCCCTGCCACCTCAAGCAACGATTGCAGCAGCCACCCAAGTCAGCTGGTCTCCACTGAGCACGGTCAATAGCTATCAGGCACAAAAGTCAGATGACGGTTTGCTATACACAGACCTCGGTTCTCCAATCGTTGGAAATTCGGTTAACACAGCATTTGAAGCTGGGAAGTCGGCATTCTATCGAGTTATGGAAAGCACACCAGGCACTCAAGAAGCTGTTTACAATGGCGACTTTGAGGAAGAAGGATTCGACGAACTGGAAGCTGAAGGCTGGGAGCTGGCGCAGTCTCAACCAGCGGAGCGCACGACCGCTGACTTCCGCAGCGGAACGGCCTGCATGCGACTTAAGGTGTTGAACGCGGCAGTTGAGCCAAACGGCTCAGAAATCAGTCAGAACGTCACCAATGCAGGCGGTGAGATCACCACTGGCAGTTCATACACCCTTTCGTTCTGGTATAAACAAATCAGCAGCGGTCCAAGCTACGAACAGCGCTATCGCGTCTCATGGCTGACAGATTCAGGGGCAGAAGTGCAAGCCGGTGTCTGGCAAGGCTTCCCATCCACCACTCTTGGTCCTTGGGCACAGCGGACACTCACAGGCTTGGTGGCCCCTGCCGGTGCCACGACCGCTTTCATCCAAATTGTAGGTGTCACAGGCGCTGTCGAAGGTGGCTTTGGTGAGGTGCTTATTGATGATGTTTCCCTGTCCGCCGCCGGCTTCAGCACACCAACCTTGATTGCCTCGACCACCGCACCAGCGGTGAAAATCAGTTGGCCGTCCACCACGGGCAAGAGCACACGGGTTCAGGCTTCTTACGATCTGGTAAACTGGTCCGACTTCAGCGCAGTGATTGCTGGCGACAACTCGGTCAAGTCGGTCTATGACAGCGTGGTGGATGCGAAAAAATTCTACAAAGTCGGTGAGTTACCCTAAACTCATCCGATGAGGTAGATCGATGAACAATCATTAGAGCTACTGCATCGCCAATTAAAAAAGCCACCCGGTCTTACGACCGGGTGGTCTTTTTTTTATCCAATGAAACCAAAAAAACCGCGGATCAAGGATTTGCCCGTTGATCCTGAGGGATGATCTCGAGCGTGACTTCCGTGGATAAAGCATCTGCAGAGGGCACAATGAAAACCAATTTTCTCTGCTTCGGATCATGTTCCCACACAGCGGAATAGAGCGCTTGATCAGGAGTGGATTCCCCAGCGAGTTGCACGCCGATGTTGCGAGCAATGCCGCCGGGAGATACATCGACCACAGCAAAGGGGTCACGAACCGTAAGAGTCGATTTTTCACAACGCAGCAACCAGGCCTTGTCCGCGGTATTCACAAACCGCAAAGTCCCCCACGGGAACCCTGCTTCACTATCCTCGAGAACGAGCGTGCGCATGCCAGAAGCGTGACTTGAATCAGCAAAAATCAGCACCAGTGGCGATGTGATCCCGGTGGGAAAAACAATCTCTGCACTGGCAGGATTGCCATTGGGACGCTCGCGATCCAGAGCGACTAAAGCAGGCGCAGGACTGCCAGACAGTGTGTAGTTCTTCGAGCGTTTCTTCGGGTTCAAATCCTTCAATTCAATCAGTCGCTTGCCAACCATGATGCCAATTTTTCGCCCTGACACCTCCTCATTGATCGGTAAAAAGCGGACCTCGATGGCATACGCGGCATCACAAAATCCTAAAACTACAAGAGCCACGGAGGCAGTGATCCATGAAACTCGGCGGGGGGCGGTGCGGGGTGGATTGAATGCCTTCATCTTAAATATTTCACGGTTGGTTTGAATTCATTTTCATGCAATTTCTTGGGCGCAGCGCAACATGCAAACGCGCCACAAGAGCCATTTCCGGTTAGCTTGAGACCATCAAACAGCGGATTTAACCGGAAACCTTGCTCGATCGCCTGACTCCTCCACAAAATGTAAAATCATGCAACTTTATTATTGCGACGGCTGCATGTTTTGGTAGGTATCTCAAAGGTCAGTCTGCATAAACTCACGTTCTACAAAAACCCATGAACTTAAATCGATCCATTTGGCTTGGAAATTTTCGCACCAACTTGCTAACCATCCTCTTGTCCACTTTGGCGAGTGCTGGACTTGTCCACTCACAGATTGAGTATTCCAGCGATTTTGAATCACTCGATGTCCAGTCCCCATCCGCCCTCTCGGATGCCTCGTGGACAGCTTACACCAATGTCTTCAGTTCCGCAGGTGGCTATCTTTATGGATATTCCCCCACATCGCCACCGATTGGTGGAGGAGGATACTGGGGAGTAACCACCGATCAAGCAGGCCCGGCACAAGGGGTGCAGAGTCTGGTCATCTACAGTGACTACTACAACCAGAACGCACAAACCGCTGGTGATCGGGTGGAAGCCAATGTCTTTCAGCAGTTTCCAATTTTCTTGGAAGATGCGGGAACCTATGAATTTCGCTTCGATGCCAAGGCGGGAAACCTCGAGGCAACCTCCGCAGCCCAAGCCTTCATCAAAGTGTTGGATCCATCCGCAGGCTATGCAACTGTAGCAAGCGTCACCCTCAACACCTCCGCATTGCCGACGACGTGGGCGAGCTATGCAATCCGCCTCGATCTCGACGAGAGCATGGAAGACATGATTCTTCAAATCGGCTTCTCAGCCACTGCGAGCAACAATTTGGGATCGGGAGTGATCTACGACAACATTGATTTTGGGATCGCGCCCGCAGCAGTGCCAGCGGATCCCGTGATCACGCAAGTCACCAAAGTAGGCAACGTGGTCAACATCAGTTTTCCATCAGATCCCGGCGCATCTTATGATCTCTTCAAATCCACCGACGGAATGGCCAGTTTCCAACGTGTGGAAACTCAAGCGATCATTCCCGGGGACGGCAGCTCGAAAGTGGCCACCGATCCAAGTGCCACCGAGTCATCCGCATTCTATCGAATTCGCCGCCAGCAATAAGCGCTGCTCGGAAATCCAATTGATCCAGCGATACCATGTGGCGGCTTTGCAAAGAATTTCTGGTATTTTTGCGGGAGGAAAAGAAGTGGTGGTTGATGCCGCTGGTGCTGATCCTGTTGGCCCTCGCAGCTGTCATCGTGTTCACCGGTGGTTCGGTGTTGGCACCATTGATGTATCCATTTCTCTAACTTATCTCTAGTGCGGCATCTTCTCGGCATTTCCGCGTATTATCATGACTCCGCGGCGGCGCTGCTGAGTGATGGAATGATTGTTGCGGCCGCGCAAGAAGAACGCTTCAGCCGGAAAAAAAACGACGAGCGGTTTCCCCGCAACGCCGTCGCGTTCTGCCTGAAACAAGCCGGACTCACGGAAGCGGATCTGGATGCCGTTGTTTTTTATGACAAGCCCATCACCAAGTTCGCCCGCCTGCTGGAGTCCTATCTGGCAGTGGCTCCGGGCGGCTGGCTCACCTTCCCGCGTGCGCTGCCGGG
>JBILPN010000650.1:0-2562 GCA_044373865.1 Luteolibacter sp.
CAAGTCGGAAGCCACCTCTGCCGCCGCAACCGCACCGGAATTGCCCGCTAGCGCATCTCCCAGAAGGCTGGTCAACTCGGGGAGATCTTTGCTGATGCTTGGCAAGTCGCTGCCCCCGAAGCTGGGCGGCCGCATTCTCATCACGATCGGCCATGACATCCCATCCACCGCCTGAAAACGTTTTTGGTCCCGCTCTTGCGCACTTTCCAATTTCTCACGCAGCACCTCGATCTCTTGAATCAGGCGTTTCGTCTCGATCCGAGTGATCGTTTTCACCTGATGTGCAGCGCTGGCAGACACGGATTCATCGTCAGCCGCAGGGTCATTAGGAAGTGAGTTCGGCATCGGATCGTTCCGCTCCGCGCGGGATCCGTCTGCCGGACCCTGGATGGCCGCCAAGCTAGGCAGCGCGGAAACCGACTCGCTGGCGGTCGAAGTTTCGGGCGCAGTTCTTCGCTCCAAGACCCCAATGACCGTCAGCGCCGCCGCCGCTGCCCAACCGGAAATGCCAAGCCAGTTCGTGCGCTTGGCAGCATTCAGCCCCAATCGAACTTGCAAGCGCTCCAACTGCCCCGTCCGCGGGGGCGCAGGCGTGGAGCTCGCAGCAGCAATCGCGGCGGTGATGCAACTGATTTCCCGATAGGCCTTTTGAAGCTCGGGATCATCGCGCATCGCCTCATCGAAGCTCGCCGCCTCGTCGGCATCGAGCATTCCAAATGAGCGCCAAGCTGCGCTTTCGTGGGGATCAGAATTCATTGCGTGATAATTGGTTGCGAACTTTTTCCAAAGCGCGACGGAGACGATTTTTGACCGTGCCCAAAGGGGTTCCAAGAGACTCCGAAATTTCCGAGTGGGTGTATTCGAGAAAAACAGCGAGCTCCAAGCAGTTCCGCTCCTCCTCCCCTAGCAACTCCAAAGCCGCACGCACGCGACGCCAGTCATCCAGCGCCATGACCTGCGTGTCCTCACTTGGCTCGGTCGGCGCATGGAGGTGAATTGGAACCACCCGTGAAGAATCCCGCTTTCCACGGTGACGGTAGCGCAGTCGATCGATGCAGTAGCCGCGCATCACACCAAAAGCCCAAGCAAATGGCGGAGCTTGGCTAGGATCGTAAGTGCTGGAACGATGCCAAAGGCGCACGAAGGTGTCTTGCACCACCTCCTCCGCCTCATGCAGATCCCCCAAAGTTCGGAGCGCGGCCCCTAAGAGCGTCGGGCTCCAAATGCGATGCAGTTCTGAAAGCGCGTCGCCATCCCCCTTGGCCATTTGGCTAATCAACGCGACCAGCTCCCCCGTCCGATCCTCGCCCAGCCCAGTGGTCAAATTCTGGGTTGGCGAGAACTCACTTTCAGTTATGGATCGGAGTTTCGGCATGCGTTTCCGAGGCCAATCACGCCTCCGCGATGATAATCCGCTAAATTTCAAATTTTGGCCCACCCAATTTCAACCGAGCCCGAAATAACTCCGCCGTGGCCCAAGAAATCCTGATCCGCCGGGAGCGGAGCGCAGAATCAGGATCCCCGGTCCACGACATCAAAACTCCACCTTAGCCGCCCGCATTTCAATTTCGCGGCAAGCCTTGCACAGCGCCGTGCATTCGCCTATTCACCGTCCGGCATGATTCGATTTACGCTTTTTGGCATCCCGGTTGAAATCCAACCCTTCTTCTGGCTCACCCTCATCATCCTTGGTGGTGCTGCGGGGGCAGACTCTTCCAAGGAGCTGTTTGAAATCCTCCTGTTCGTGATCGCGGGCTTCATCTCGATTCTCACCCACGAGTTCGGCCACGCCCTCACCGCCCGGGCCTACGGCGCGGAAAGTCGGATCACCCTCCAAGCCTTCGGCGGATACGCGGCCTTCAGCGGTGTGCGACTCGGCCGGAAACAAAGTTTTCTCGTCACGGCAGCTGGCCCCGCAATTCAAATCCTGCTTGGCCTGCTCGTCCTTGGAATCATGAAAATCGCCCCGGGTGTGAATGACGACGGCCGCTATTTCCTGATCATTCTGGTTTATATCAGCTTCTTCTGGGCCATCCTCAATCTCCTGCCAGTGCTGCCACTCGACGGCGGCCAAATGCTCCACGCGCTGCTCGGGCCAGCCCGCATCAAGATTACCCTCTGGATCACGATTCTCGTCGCGCTCATCAGCGCCGTGAGTATTTTCACATTCACCGGCTCCTTCATCTTCCCGATTTTTCTCGGCATGTTTGCATGGCAAGCCTTCCAGGGACTGAAGGAGCAAAATTGGCGATGAAAGCCCAAATCGCCCTCAGCTGAATATCATCCGCAGTCCGGCGAGGCTTGCGAAAATCAGCAGCATCCACTCAAAAACGGCTTGTGGCACGTGGCGCAGCAAGTATTTCCCACCGAAAATCCCAACCGCCACGCCCGGCAGCAAACGCAAGTTTTCCAACAAACTGTCCGACGTGATCAAGGCTAGCCGTGCGTTCAACGGCACCTTGATCAAATTGATCAGCAGGAAAAACCGCGCGCCGATTCCGATCAGCTCCATCTTCGGCACCTTCCGCGCCATCAAGTAAAGCTGGATCACCGGACCGGCCG
>JBILPN010000649.1:0-2562 GCA_044373865.1 Luteolibacter sp.
CATTTTGTCGCCGGGAGTGACGAATTGTTTTGCGGGGAAAAACGTGTGATTTTCCAAGCGGTCGATCGTGTGTCCGTTGCGCGTGTGAATGCTGCTGATGCGCTCCACCTCATCGTCGAAAAACTCCACGCGGATGGCGGTTTCGTCGAGGTATGCCGGGTGGACCTCGACCACGTCGCCGCGGACGCGGAATTTTCCACGCCCGAAAGCGATGTCATTGCGTTCGAAAAGCATGCCGACGAGAGAGCTGAGAAATTCCTCGCGCGAGAGTTTTTGGCCGGTCCAGACAGGGACCATCATGTTCTCGTAGTCTTCGGGCGAGCCAAGGCCGTAGATGCATGAGACGGAAGCGATCACAATTGTATCCTCGCGAGTGAGGAGCGAGCCCATGGTGCTGAGCCGGAGGCGTTCGATTTCCTCATTGATCGACGAATCCTTCTCGATGTAGGTGTCGCTGCGCGGGATGTAGGCCTCCGGTTGATAGTAGTCGAAGTATGAGACAAAATACTCGACCGCGTTGTGAGGGAAAAAGTTTTTGAATTCCGAGTAAAGTTGTGCGGCGAGCGTCTTATTGTGGCTCATGATGAGCGTGGGCTTGCCATGCGCCTTGATCAAATTCGCCATGGTGAACGTCTTGCCGGACCCCGTGACGCCGAGCAGGGTTTGGTGTTTGTTACCCGCGGCGAGAGATTTTGATAGCTTCGCGATGGCTTGGCCCTGATCCCCCTCAGGCAGGTAGTCACTTTCGAGTCGGAATGGCATTCGCAGGGTTCATAAGGCGGGAAGCCGCGTGGTGCAAGGGAACAAGCAGCGGTGATTGCGCGGTGGCCTGAGGCGGCAGAAAGAAGCCCGGGCCAGGCGACAAGCGCCTGGCCCGGGCCAGCTTAAAATTAGCCGTGGTGAAGCGGTGGATCACTCTTCCGGCTCGCTCGCGGGAATCGAGATGGGCGGGGTGGTGGCGCTTACAGGCGGTGTGGTTGCGCTTACAGGCGGGGAGGCGATGATGCCGCCGGGATGCTGTTGCAGCGTGCCCGCGTTGGCATCGGCAGCAGGCGGCGCTGTGGCATCCGTGACCATCGTGTCGATTTCCTTCAAGAGCGGGTCCACCAAGGTTTTCGCCACTTCAAAGGTGATGCCGGCAAAGGATTTTTCCTTCGCGAGTTTGTCTAGCAGCGCCTTGCGGGATTCCGCGAAAGCGGCGTCCTTGGTCTTCGCGTCCTCTGGTTTTTCGTCGGCCTCCTTCTTCCGCTCGCTGGGGATTTCAGCGGCGACCTCGACCGTTAGCAGATAGGCATCGCTTGAAGGGTTGGCTGCGTCTGGGCTGGGGGTTTCGGTGGCGGCGGGCTTGGTGGGCGAGAGTTGGAGCGTGTAAGTGAAACCATCGACCGTCTCGATCACCGCCGTTTTCTTGCCCTCCTCGGCGGCGCGTTTCGCGACCTCAGCGCTAGGCACCACATCGTCGAAGCGGGCGTAGGAAAACAGCGTTTTCAGAGGAGTAGCGGCGTTGCTGTCCAACACCTTGCCAGCGGGAGGATTGGCCAAAGAGAACTCTGCGGTTTCCGATTCGCGAGAGACCTTCCATGAAGGCTCCGCCTTGCCGACTTGGCTGACCGTGATGGAGTTGATTTTTTCAGGGCTGATGAACGCGTCGGAGAGCCAGCGTTTCGGGTCGTCGCTGACGGATGGGAAAATCTCGCTAACGCCGTAGAAGCCGGATTCATCCGCGTGATTCCGGATGTAGCGGCCGACCGCATTGCTGCCGCCCATGCCCATCATCCCGGCAGGAGCCGAGCCGGACTCGATATTTTTGCCGAGCGAGACCTTGGCGATTTCCGCGCCGGCGCTATTTTTGAACGACAGCGTTAGGCCGCGGTCCTTCGCGTCCTTGGCAGATTCATCCATTCCGAAGCGCGGTGCGAACGACGGGCCAGCCTCCATGCCTTGAGTGACCTTGATCTCGCTGAGCGTGCGGATGAGATCGTTCACAAACGTGTTATTCGCTGGGTATTGGTCGCGTTGGCCGACCTGCCATTTCTGGTCCTTTTTCGTCAGAGTGACCGTTCCGTCCGCGCCTTGGATTTCCACGCTGACGGCGTCAGAGGCAGGGAAAGACTCGAACAAGGTTTGGCCTTGCACGCGTTTGGTGACATTTTGAGCGGATTGGTTTTGGGCGATTTTCACGGCCCCCACGGCAAGCGCGAGAACGGCGGCGATTCCCCAGAGGGTGATGACCTGGCGTTTGTTCATGATCGGGAAGTTAGGTGGATAGGTTGAATTTCGGGAAACTTAGCGAGCGCGTGTTGACGAGCGGCGTTTGATGAAGAGCCCGAGGCCGAAGAGGACGACCAATGTTGGCATGGCGGCGACGTTGAGCAGGGTGATTCGGCCGGCGAGTTTATCCTTTTGTCGGCGGAGATCCTTTTCCTGTTCGCGGACGAGCTTGGCATATTCCACCTGTTCGGCGCGGAGGTTTTTGATTTCCGCTTCTTGTTCAGGTGAGAGGAACAGCTCAGACCCCTGAGATTTTTGGGCTTGGAGTTGGCTGAGTTTCTCTTGGGCAGC